>NZ_JACNDD010000108.1:0-23892 GCF_017351395.1 Pseudomonas sp. FW305-28 | reverse complement strand
GCTCGCTCCCACAATTATTTGATCTGGGATGCCCAGCGCATGGAGCTAAGACCCGGCCATCCCACAGAGTTCCTCAACCCAACCCCAAAACCTTCAAGACAAATGCATATTCGAGCGCTACGTCACGCAATCCCTGGTAGCGCCCGCTCATTCCGCCGTGGCCGGCGCCCAGTTCGGTCTTGAGCAGCAGGGGGTTGTCGTCGGTCTTGGTGGCGCGCAATTTCGCCACCCACTTGGCCGCTTCCCAGTACTGCACGCGACTGTCGTTGTAACCGGCGATCACCAGCAGCGCCGGGTACGCCTGGGCGCGGACGTTTTCGTACGGGGCGTAGGCCCGGATCCGATCATAAACGTCCGGCTCCTCAGGATTGCCCCATTCGTCGTATTCGGTGACGGTCAGCGGCAGGTCCGGGTCGAGCATGGTGTTGAGCACATCGACGAACGGCACCTCGGCAATCGCAACCTTGAACAGCTCCGGGCGTTGGTTGAGCACCGCGCCGATCAGCAGGCCACCGGCGCTGCCGCCGCTGATCGCCAATTGTTCGGCGGTGGTGAAGCCGTTGGCGATCAAATGCTCGGCACAGGCGATGAAGTCGCCGAACGTGTTGTGCTTGTGTTCCTGTTTACCGGCGCGATACCAGGCTTCCCCCAGCTCGCCGCCGCCCCGCACATGGGCGATGGCAAACGCCACGCCGCGGTCGAGCAGGCTCAGCCGCGCATGGGAAAACCATGGGTCGAGGCTTTCGCCGTAAGCGCCGTAGCCGTACAGGTACAGCGGCACCGGCCGGCCGAGGGCCTCGCGCTTGACCACTAGGCTGATGGGGACTTGTGTGCCGTCCGCTGCCGTCGCCCAGAGCCGCTGGCTGACGTAGGCATCGGCATCGAACGGGCCCAGCACCGGGGTCTGCTTGAGTACGACCTGTTCGCCGCTGGCCAGGTCCAACTGACGGATCTGTGCCGGCCGGTTCAGGGCCTCGTAGCGCAGGCGGATGCGGTCGCTGACGAATTCCAGGCTGTTCTGCACATGCAGGCTGTAGGCCGCGTCCGGCAACTGCACCCGATACGCCGGCAAGTCCTGGGGATGCACCTCGATGATCGGCAGGCCGCCCTCACGCAGGCTCAAGGTCATGGCCCTGGCGTTCAGGCTCAGGCCGTCGATCATCACCGTATCGCTGTGGGGGATCAGGTTCTGCCAGTCGGCCTCGGTCGGCGCCACGCCAGTGTCGGCGGCCTGGTACAGGGCGAAGTTGATCCCGTCGCGGTTGCTGCGGATCAACCAGCTCCATTGGCCATGGAGCAGGCCGTGGTCGACGTCGTATTCGTGGTTTTCCAGGCGTGGCGCCAGGCAGGTGAAGGGCTGTTGCGGTTGTGCGGCGTCCAGTACCCAGACTTCGCTGGTGGTCTTGCTGCCCAGGGACAGGATCAGTTGCTTTTCCGAGCTCGAACGATAGCAATGCAGGAAGAACCGCCCGTCCGGCTCATGGAACACTTCTTCGGCGGCGGTGCCGTCCAGGCGATAGCGCCAGAGTTTGTGGGGGCGGTGGGTGTCGTCCAGTTCACCAAAAAACAGCGTCAGGCTGTCGTTGGCCCAGGTCATGCTGCCGTCGCAATTGTCGAAGGACAGTTCACTGATCTTGTCGTTGGACAATTCCTTCACGAACAGGGTGTAGATCTCGTCGCCCGTGGTATCCAGGCTGTAGGCCAGGCGCTGGTGGTCGGGGCTGATGCTGAAGGCGCCCAGGGCAAAGAATTCACCGCCGGCCAGCGCGTTCGGGTCCAGCAGCAGTTGTTCGTGGCTTTCGTCCACGCTCAGGCTGTCATCGGCCGGGCGTGGGCAGCGGTAGTGGCGCGGGTATTCGTCACCGGCCGTGGTGCGGGTGTAATACAGGTACGGGCCCCAGGGCGAGGGCAGTGACAGGTCGGTCTCGAGGATCCGGCCCTTGATTTCCTGGAACAGGGTTTCGCGCAGTTCGGCCTGATCGGCGAGTTGCGCCTCCTGATAGCTGTTTTCCGCCTTGAGGTAGTCGAGCACGGCGTCGGTGTCGCGCTCCTGCAGCCAGGCGTACGGGTCAACACCGGCGTCCCTGCGGGCAATCGGGGCGTTGGAAACGTGGGCAGATAGGGACATGAAAGGCTCTCGAACGTTGTACGAAAAGGGACACGCGGCCTGGACAGAACCCACCACACAGGCCATTCGCCAGACGCCGGGGCAGCCTGACGCGCGAAAAGCCGTTACTATAAGCGTCTCTTTGCCTGCCTTGCCATGGACACCATGACCGAGAATGACTATCTGATCGCCTGGGGCCTCTACGCCTTCGCTGCCCTGGGCTGCCTGCTGGTGTGGATGCGCATGACCCGCTGGATGTGGCGCTGGTTGCGCGAACCGCTGCGCTTGCTGATGGCGGTGTTGCTGTTCAGCCCCACCGTCGTCGACCCGGTGAAGGACAAAGTCGCCCCGGCCTTGGCCATTGTCGCCCTGGACATCTTGTTCAAGGTCGGCAACAACGTCTGGCGGGCGGCGTCCGATCTGCTCATGTACGGCATGATCGCTTTCGGCCTCTATCTGGTGATCGTGCTGATCCGCTTCCCCATCGAGCGCGCCGCCAACGCACGCAAGGAACGGGCGGCCGCCGCCAAAGCCGCCGCCGCGGCCGATGAGCCAGAGGACGAACCACCGTTCGGTGTGGCCGGTGATGACCGCTACGGTCGCCCGCCTGTGCCGAGCAACCCCCAGCGTTCGCGTATCGAACCGCGTCTGTAAGCAGGCCTGCCCCTTGAAGCGAGAGTTCGAGCATGTGTGAGTTACTGGGCATGAGCGCCAATGTGCCGACCGACATCGTGTTCAGCTTCACCGGGCTGATGCAGCGCGGTGGCAAGACCGGGCCGCACCGGGACGGGTGGGGCATCGCCTTCTATGAAGGTCGTGGCCTGCGCCTGTTCCAGGACCCGGCCGCCAGCAGCGAATCGGAGGTGGCGAATCTGGTGCAACGCTATCCGATCAAGAGCGAAGTGGTAATCGGGCATATTCGCCAGGCCAATGTCGGCAAAGTCTGCCTGTCCAACACCCACCCGTTCGTGCGTGAGTTGTGGGGGCGCAACTGGTGTTTTGCCCACAACGGCCAGTTGGCCGATTTCCAACCGGGCGTGAGCTTCTACCGCCCGGTGGGCGACACCGACAGCGAAGCGGCCTTCTGCGATCTGCTCAACCGCGTGCGCCAGGCCTTCCCGGAGCCGGTGGAGGTAGAGCAGCTGCTGCCGTCGTTGATCGAGGCCTGCAGCGAATACCGCAGCAAAGGCGTGTTCAACTGCCTGCTCAGCGATGGCGACTGGCTGTTCTGCTATTGCTCGACCAAACTGGCCCAGATCACCCGTCGCGCGCCGTTCGGCCCGGCGCGGCTCAAGGACGTGGATGTGATTGTCGATTTCCAGGCGGAAACCACGCCCAACGACGTGGTCACGGTGATCGCCACCGAGCCCTTGACCGAAAACGAAACCTGGACCCGCTACGAACCGGGCCAATGGAGCCTGTGGCGACGCGGCGAATGCGTCAGCCACGGCCGGACCGAATAAGGACGTCACGTTATGTTGCTCAGTTATCTACGGCTGGTGTTGTTCGCGGTGGGCCTGTTGGTTGGGGTCCAGGTGCCGGGCTTCATCAATGATTACGCCAAGCGGGTCGAGGCTCACCTGATCGAGGCGCAGACCGGCCTGCAAGGTTTCCAGGGCACCGCCAACCAGTTCTTCAAGGGCGACATGCAGGCCCTGGTGGCCCATTACCGCGCCAGCGAGGACCCGATCTTTCGCAGCGATGCTGACAGCCTGAACACCTTGCTCGTGCGCCAACAGGCCCTGGACAAACAATTCCAGGCCATGCAGGGCCCGTGGTACATCCGCCTGCTGCAAGTGGCCCTGGCCGCCGATCCGGACATTCGCAAGGAAACCTGGAACGGCTACAGCTACCAGATCCTGCTGACCCCCGAAGCCATGATCTGGGGCATCAGCGGCGCGATGTTGCTGTCGTTCGGCCTGGAATGCCTGTTCCGCCTGATCGACTGGGTGGTGTTGGGCGGCAAGCGCTTGCGTCAGAGCCGGCCGATTGAAGAGCGGGATTTGCGCGGGTTGTAAAGCCGTAGCTGGCTTCTGTGGCGAGGGAGCTTGCTCCCGCTGGTCTGCGCAGTAGACCCAAACCTGCTGGATAACATCAACCTGACACTGCGCGGTGCCTGGTTTTGGGACCGCTGCGCGGTCCAGCGGGAGCAAGCTCCCTCGCCACAAGCCTGTTCAGCCAGACCAATCGATGCACCTAATCAAGTTTTTCTTATGACCCAGCCAGGGTTTTATTCGTTGGACGGGATCGGCCGCGCGCTCAAGAATCGGGGCAACGGTCTCCACGTCAGCGTCGTCGAGACTCACAACAATAAAACCGTGGAGAACCACCATGAGTGCACCCGACACGCTCGGCGTCCCCCAACCCCAGGCCCGTTCTGGCCCGTTCGATTGGTATCGCAACATCAACCAGCAGGAACGTCGCACCTTCTGGAGCTGCAAGATCGGCTACGCCCTGGACGGCATGGACACCCAGATGCTCAGCTTCGTGGTACCGACCCTGATCGCGATGTGGGGCATCACCACCGGCCAGGCAGGCCTGATCCACACCAGCACCTTGATCGCCTCGGCCATTGGCGGCTGGGTGGCGGGCATTCTCTCCGACCGGATCGGTCGGGTGCGCACCCTGCAACTGACGGTGCTGTGGTTTGCGTTCTTCACTTTCCTGTGCGGCTTTGCCCAGAACTACGAACAACTGTTGATCGCTCGCACATTGATGGGTTTCGGCTTCGGCGGCGAATGGACCGCCGGTGCGGTGTTGATGGGCGAGGTGATCCGTGCCAAGGACCGTGGCAAGGCGGTGGGCATGGTGCAGTCGGGCTGGGCGCTGGGCTGGGGTATGACGGCGATCCTGTATGCGCTGCTGTTCTCGGTGCTGCCGCCGGAAGACGCCTGGCGCGCACTGTTCATCCTCGGCATCGTACCGGCAGTGTTCGTGATTTTCGTCCGCCGACTGGTCAAGGATCCGGAAGTCTATAACCAGACCAAGGCCCGGCTGACGCCGGAAAACCCGGCGAAGTTCTACGAGATTTTTGCCCCCGGCATTCTCTTCACCACCCTTCGCGCCTCGCTGCTGACCACCGGTGCCCTGGGCGGTTACTACGCCATCACGTCCTGGCTGCCGACGTTCCTGAAAAATGAGCGTGGCCTGAGTGTATTGAGCACCGGCGGCTACCTGGCGATGGTGATCGTGGGTTCCTACGTGGGCTATGTCATCAGTGCGTACCTGTCGGACATCCTGGGGCGCAAAAAGAACTTCGTCCTGTACGCCGTCGGCTCCTTCACCATCGTCCTGCTGTATACCCAGGTGCCGGTGAGCAATAACGTGATGCTCTGGCTGGGCTTCCCCTTGGGGTTCTTCGCGTCGGGCATGTTCAGCGGCATGGGCTCGTTCCTCACCGAACTGTTTCCTACGCGCATTCGTGGTTCGGGCCAAGGCTTCTGCTACAACATTGGCCGGGCGGTGGCGGCATTGTTCCCGCTGTTGATCGGTATTCTGAGCCAGAAGGTGCCGCTGAGCGTGGGTATCGGGGCGTTCGCAGCGGTGTCCTATGGCGTGGTGATCCTGGCGGCCCTGAGCCTGCCGGAAACCCAAGGCAAGCAGTTGGAAGCCGAGTAACTGATAACCTGTGGGGCACGTGCCCCACAGTTAAACAAAGAAAGAACCTACAGGAGCGTTCACCGTGAACCGCCTGCTATTGAACTGCGACATTGGCGAAAGCTTCGGCAGCTGGACCATGGGTCTGGACGCCGAGGTGATGCCCTTCATCGATTGCGCCAACATCGCCTGCGGCTTCCACGCCGGCGACCCGAGCATCATGCGCAAGACCGTCAGCCTGGCCCTGAGCCACGGCGTGCGGATCGGCGCGCACCCGGCCTATCAAGACCTGGCGGGCTTCGGCCGCCGTTCCATGGCCTATGGTGCCCAGGAATTGCAGGACTTGCTGCATTACCAGATCGGCGCCCTCGACGGCATCTGCCGGGCCCAGGGCGGGCAGGTCAGCTACGTCAAGCCCCACGGCGCGATGTACAACGACATGATGGCCAACCCGGCGCAACTGCGCGCGGTGATCCAGGCTGTCGCGGCCTATGATCGGCAACTGCCGCTGATGCTCATGGCGACCCGGGACAACAGCGCCGCCCAGGCCTTGGGCGACGAGTATGGCCTGACCCTGTGGTTCGAAGCCTTTGCCGATCGCGCCTACGACAGTGCCGGCCGCCTGGTTTCGCGGCAAGCGCCGGGCGCGGTGCACCACGATCCCGAGGTCATCATCGGGCAGGCCCTGACCATTGCCCGCGGCGATGCGTTGACCGCCAGTGATGGCAGCGCCTTGCACCTGAAGGCCAATACCTTGTGCGTGCACGGTGACAACGCCAGCTCCGTGGCGGCCGTGCAACGCATCCGCGAAGCCCTGGACCGGCAGCGTACGCCATGAAACCACGCTTGGAAGTGGTGGCGGTGGACTGCCTGATGGTGCGCCTGTTCGACGAGATCGCCGAGGCCAACATGCCCTGGATGCTCGCCGCCTGCGAGCGCCTGCGAGCGGTGTTTGCCGAACACCTGATCGATCTGGTGCCGTCCTACACCACCTTGATGGTGCATTACGACTTGCTCGCCCTGGACCCGGCCCAGGCCCGCGAATTGATCGATGAGGCGCTGCATGACCTCTCCCCGGATGCCCGGTCCGCCGGCCAATGCCACGTGCTGCCGGTGTGGTACGACCTTAGCGTCGGGCCGGAACTGGCGCTGCTGGCGAGCCGCAGCGGCTTGACGGTCGCCCAGGTGATCCGTCGCCACAGCGAACGCGAGTACCAGGTGTTTGCCCTGGGCTTCGCGCCCGGCTTCGCCTTCATGGGGCTGGTGGACGAAGCATTGGCTGCACCGCGCCTCGACACGCCGCGCAAGCGCGTGGCCGCAGGCAGTGTCGGCATCGCCGAACGCCAGACCGCGGCGTATCCGGTGGTGTCGCCCGGCGGCTGGAACCTGATCGGTCGCACCCCGGCCAAACTGTTTGATCGTGAGCGCGACGGCTACAGCCTGATGCAGCCGGGGGACACGGTGCGTTTTGCCCCCGTGGACCACGCCGAATTCATCGCACTGGGTGGCGACGACACACCGCTGGAGGCCCAGGCATGAGCCGGTTGTTGATCGAGGCCAGCACACCGCTGTGCCTGTTGCAGGACGCCGGCCGCTTCGGCGTGAGGCACCTGGGCGTGACCCAGGGCGGGGCGGCGGACTGGCTGTCGATGGCCTGGGCCAATTGGATGCTCGGCAATGGCCTGGACGCGGCGGTGGTGGAGATTACCCTCGGCGGTTTTACCGTGGTGGCCGAAGAGGATTGCGTGCTGGCGCTGGCCGGGGCGGACCTGGGCGCGCGAATAGACGGCCAGGGCGTGGCGTCGTGGCGCTTCTTCAGCCTGCGCAAGGGCCAGGTGCTGGCGCTCACCCAGCCGGTGCTCGGTGCCCGGGCCTACCTGGCAGCCCCTGGCGGTTTCAATGCGCCTGCGGTGCTGGGCAGCCGGGCGACGGTGGTGCGCGAGGAACTGGGTGGCCTGGATGGAAGGGGGCGGGCGCTGAGTCGCGGCGCGCACTTGAGCTATTCAGGCACGGCGACGCCGCGGCCCATGCCGCACACGCGGATTCCGGATTTCCAGCAAGCGCAGCCGCTGGACCTGATCCTGGGGGCGCAGAATGGCGCGTTCAGCGGACAGAGCCTGTTCGACGCGTTCAACACCCCGTGGACACTGGACAGTCGCGCCGACCGCATGGGCATGCGCTTGCTGGGCACGGCGCTGGAGTATCAGGGGGCGGCGATGATTTCCGAAGGTATCCCCCTGGGCGCTGTGCAGGTGCCGCCGGACGGCCAGCCGATCGTGCTGCTCAATGACCGGCAAACCATCGGTGGTTATCCACGCCTGGGCGCCTTGACCCCATTGGCCCTGGCCCGGCTGGCGCAATGCCTGCCGGGGGCGCAGGTGCGGTTGCGACCGGTGGTGCAGGAGGTTGCGCATCGGCAGCAGGTGGAGTGTTTGCGTAGTTTTCTCGACCGCTAAAAGCATCGCGAGCAAGCTCGCTCCCACAGGGGTCTTATGTACGACGAAGATCCCGTGTGGGAGCGAGCTCGCTCGCGATGAGGCCTGAACAGGCAACCAAAATCTTACTTGGAAAGAAACCGCATCCCTTCCTCCAACCCCCGCAAGGTCAGCGGATACATCCGGTCTTCCACCAACTCGCGCACGATGTTGGTCGAGGCGGTGTAACCCCAGGTGTCCTTGGGGTACGGATTGATCCAGATGAGCTTCTTGTACTTCTCCATGAAGCGCTGCATCCACACATAACCGGCTTCTTCGTTCCAGTGTTCGACGCTGCCGCCGGCCTGGGTGATTTCATAGGGGGCCATGGCGGCGTCGCCGATGAAGATCACTTTGTAGTCGGCACCGTACTTGTGCAGCAAATCCTGGGTCGAGGTGCGCTCGGAAGTGCGGCGCAGGTTGTTCTTCCACACCGATTCGTAGACGAAGTTGTGGAAGTAGAAGTACTCCAGGTGCTTGAACTCGGTCTTGCAGGCCGAGAACAGTTCTTCGCAGATTTTCACGTGGGCATCCATCGAACCGCCGATGTCGAACAGCAGCAACAGTTTGACGGTGTTGCGTCGCTCCGGGCGCATCTGGATGTTCAGCAGGCCGGCGTCCCGGGCGGTGTGGTCGATGGTGCCGTCGATGTCCAGCTCTTCGGCCGCACCCTGGCGGGCGAACTTGCGCAGTCGGCGCAGGGCGATCTTGATGTTGCGGGTGCCCAGTTCCACCTGGTCGTCGAGGTTCTTGTACTCGCGCTGGTCCCAGACCTTCACGGCCTTGCCCTGGCGCTTGCCAGCGTCGCCGACCCGAATGCCCTCGGGATTGAAGCCGCCGGAGCCGAACGGGCTGGTGCCGCCGGTGCCGATCCACTTGTTGCCGCCGGCATGGCGTTCCTTCTGTTCCTCCAGGCGTTTCTTGAATTCTTCGATCAGCTTGTCCAGGCCGCCCAGGGACTGGATCTGTGCCCGTTCTTCATCGGTCAGCGAGCGCTCGAATTCCTTGCGCAGCCAGTCCTCGGGAATCAGCGCCTGGAGGTGATCGTCGAGTTTCTCCAGGCCGTTGAAGTAGGCGGCGAACGCCCGGTCGAACTTGTCGAAATGCCGTTCGTCCTTCACCAGGATCGCCCGGGACAGGTAATAGAACTCGTCCATGTCGGCGAAGATCACCCGCTGTTTCAGCGCGTTGATCAGGTCCAGCAATTCACGCACCGACACGGGCACCTTGGCGGCGCGCATCTCGTTGAACAGGTTAAGCAGCATGGCAATCGCCCTCGCTCTTGTGGGACGAAGAGGATCAGCGGGTGCCGCGACGGCTCATGAACGCCAGGCGCTCGAGCAGTTGCACGTCCTGCTCGTTCTTGACCAGGGCGCCGGCCAGCGGCGGGATGGCCTTGGTTGGATCACGCTCGCGCAGCACTGCTTCGCTGATGTTGTCGGCCATCAGCAGCTTGAGCCAGTCCACCAGTTCGGAAGTGGAGGGCTTTTTCTTCAGGCCCGGCACCTTGCGCACGTCGAAGAACACGTCCAGCGCTTCGCTGACCAGGTCCTTCTTGATGTCCGGGTAATGCACATCGACGATTTTCTGCAGGGTGACGCGGTCGGGGAAGGCGATGTAGTGGAAGAAGCAGCGACGCAGGAAGGCGTCCGGCAGCTCTTTTTCGTTGTTGGAGGTAATGATGATGATCGGCCGCTGCTTGGCCTTGATGGTTTCATCGGTCTCGTAAACGTAGAACTCCATCTTGTCGAGTTCTTGCAGCAGGTCGTTGGGGAACTCGATGTCGGCCTTGTCGATTTCGTCGATCAGCAGGATCACCCGCTCCTCGGACTCGAAGGCTTCCCAGAGCTTGCCCTTCTTCAGGTAGTTGCGCACGTCGTGGACCTTGTCCACACCCAGTTGCGAGTCTCGCAGGCGGCTGACCGCGTCGTACTCGTACAGGCCCTGGTGAGCCTTGGTGGTGGACTTGATGTGCCAGGTGATCAGGCGCGCGCCGAAGGACTCGGCCAGTTGCTCGGCGAGCATGGTCTTGCCGGTGCCCGGTTCGCCCTTGACCAGCAATGGCCGCTCCAGGGTGATGGCGGCGTTCACGGCCAGTTTCAGGTCATCGGTGGCCACGTAGGCGCTGGTGCCTTCGAACTTCATCTGCAATTCCTCGAACGGTGTCGCCGGCCTGGCGAGGCGGGGCGCGCGAAATAGATATCGTGCCCGACTATAACGCGAGGCCCCGCCGACTGTGAACGCAGACGCTGTATTCAGTCTCTGAATGGGGCGTCACATGTTGACTCAGTCTCGGCTGCTTGCCAGTGGGCAATTGGCTGGAATGCATCGGTGGTCATGATCCGCGCTTGGTGGCGAGGGATATCATGGGGCCAAGGCCACAGGCCTAGTCGGTCGAAGGCGGTGGCTGTTCATAACGGGCGTTGAACGCCTGGACGAAACCGTTGCGCAGGATCTGCAGGAAGGCTTCGAAGGCGCTGATGTCCTGCTGATGAACGTTGCCGCTGAGTTCCACCCGGGTGGCGAACTGGTTCTTGCGCTGGTTCTTGAGGGCTGTCTCACCCGTGCCGACCAGCGCTTCCCAGACCGAGCGGAAGATGTTCTTGTTCTTGTTTTCCACGTCCTGCTGCCAATCGAACACGTCGACATCACGCAGCAGTGGCTTGATGTAGCCGCGGAGTCGGGCGTTGTCGGCTTCGGCCTCGACCACCAGGTCGCCGTGGCCGGCATTGAAATCGAACTTGCCATAGGCTGCGGCGAAGTCGTTCAGGCGCTTGAGTTCGATGTTCGTGGCCCGTAGGCGGAAATCGAAGTCCTCGAAGTTGCTCAACGGGTCGAAGGTTGCCTGCATTTCCAGGGGCGCATGTTCGGCCACCAGGGCCTTGCCCTCGAAGCGGGCGTCGCGCTTGCCTTCGGTGTCGACCACGTTGGTCAGGTTGTAGAAGCTGGCGTTGACGTCGGTGGCCCGCAGGTTGACCGGTGGCTTGGAGTTGAAATTGCGAAAGGTGACCTTGCCATCCCTGATGCGTACTTCGTTGAAGGTGATGGGCAAGAGTTTGCCCAGTTGCTCGCGCCAGTTGGTGCCCCGGCCGGTCTGGGAGTTCTGCCGGTTGGCTCCGCCGTCGACGAAGTTCACCTCTGGACGGGTGAATTCCACCTCGGCCACCACCGCGTGGTCGTACCACAGCGAGTGCCAGCTCACCGACAGGTCCACCAGCGGTGCGCTGACGAACGGTACCGGGACCTTGCCGTCGACCTTGACGATTTCCAGGCCGTTGATCCGATAGGCACCGCGCCACAGGGCCAGGTCCACATCGGTGATCTGGCCGCGATAATCGCCCATGTTGGCCAGTTTGTCGTTCAGGTAGTCGCGTACCAGGTACGGCAGGGCGAAATGCAAGGCCACCAGCACCGCGACGAGGGTGGCGAACACCCACAGTGGCCAGCGATATCGACGCTTCATGTCAGTCAGTCTCCAGCGTTTGTTGGGGGAGCGCCTCCTAATGCCATTGACTGTCGCAACAACGGGAACGTTCGGTGCAACTGGACGCCCATGGGCAACAGGCATACCTTTAAAGGCTTAAATTCTCGCCGCATCAAGGACCCAGCCATGAGCCGTATATTCGCTGACAACGCCCATTCCATCGGCAATACGCCACTGGTACAGATCAACCGCATTGCGCCGCGCGGTGTGACTATCCTGGCCAAGATCGAGGGGCGCAACCCAGGGTATTCGGTCAAGTGCCGGATCGGCGCGAACATGATCTGGGACGCTGAAAGCTCGGGCAAACTCAAGCCGGGCATGACCATCGTCGAACCGACCTCGGGCAACACCGGGATCGGCCTGGCGTTCGTGGCCGCCGCCCGTGGCTACAAGCTGATGCTGACCATGCCGGCCTCCATGAGCATCGAGCGCCGCAAGGTGCTCAAGGCCCTGGGGGCGGAGCTGGTGCTCACCGAACCGGCCAAGGGCATGAAGGGGGCCATCGAGAAGGCCGCCGAGATCCTGGCCAGCGATCCGTCCAAATACTTCATGCCGCAGCAGTTCGATAACCCGGCGAACCCGGCGATCCACGAAAAAACCACCGGCCCGGAAATCTGGAACGACACCGACGGCGCGGTGGATGTGCTGGTGGCGGGCGTGGGCACCGGCGGAACCATTACCGGGGTTTCGCGGTATATCAAGAACACCTGTGGCAAACCGATCTTGTCGGTGGCGGTCGAACCTGAGGTTTCGCCGGTGATTACCCAGGCGATGGCGGGCCATGAGATCAAGCCCAGCCCCCACAAGATCCAGGGAATCGGTGCCGGGTTCGTGCCGAAGAACCTCGACCTGTCGATCGTCGACCTGGTCGAGCGGGTCACTGACGACGAGTCCAAGGCCATGGCCCTGCGCTTGATGCAGGAGGAGGGCATCCTCTGCGGGATTTCCTGTGGTGCGGCGATGGCCGTGGCTGTGCGCCTGGCGGAAAAACCGGAAATGCAGGGCAAGACCATCGTCGTGATCCTGCCGGATTCGGGCGAGCGGTACTTGTCGAGCATGTTGTTCAGTGATTTGTTTACCGAGCAGGAGACTCAGCAGTAGCCGTGAATTCACAGGTGTAGCGAGACGCTTTTGTGGCGAGGGAGCTTGCTCCCGCTCGACTGCGAAGCAGGCGCCCGCAATCCAATGCGGCTCGCCAAATCGCAGGGGCGCGCTCCGCACGCCAGCGGGAGCAAGCTCCCTCGCCAAAAAAGCCCTCGCCATCGTAGGTTGAATGATTGTTCGATGCGTCAGCCAAGGTTCAGGCGGCGCATGTTAGAAAGTGTTTATTGCGTTTCACTCAACAGAGAATGTTGCGTCAGACGGTTTTTACCCGGGCCTGGAGTGGTTAACATGGCCCTCGGCTACGTCGGGCAGTAGGCGTCGCGTCAGTTGTTTTGGACAAGGAGTTATAAATGACCGTTTCGTTTGTCGCCAAGGCCTCGGTGTTGCTGTTGTTCCTGGGCAGCACGCTGTATGTGCATCTGCGCGGTAAGGCGCGTTTGCCGGTATTGCGCCAGTTCGTCAACCACTCGGCGCTGTTCGCCCCCTACAACGCCTTGATGTATCTGTTCTCCGGCGTGCCCTCGAAGCCTTACCTGGATCGCAGCAAATTCCCCGAGCTGGATGTGCTCAAGGACAACTGGCAAGTCATTCGCGACGAGGCCATGCACCTGTTCGACGAGGGTTACATTCGTGCCGCCGAGAAGAATAACGATGCCGGTTTCGGCTCGTTCTTCAAGAAAGGGTGGAAGCGTTTCTACCTCAAGTGGTACGACAAACCGCTGCCGTCGGCCGAGCTGCTCTGCCCCAGGACGGTCGAGCTGGTCAGCCGGATTCCCAACGTCCGGGGCGCGATGTTTGCCCTGTTGCCCGGTGGCAGCCATCTGAATCCGCATCGAGACCCCTTCGCCGGTTCGTTGCGTTATCACCTGGGGCTGTCCACACCCAATTCCGATGACTGCCGGATCTTCGTCGACGGTCAGATCTACGCCTGGCGCGACGGCGAAGACGTCATGTTCGATGAGACCTATGTGCACTGGGTCAAGAACGAAACCCCACAGACCCGCGTAATCCTGTTCTGCGATGTCGAGCGACCCCTGAAAAGCCGGCTGATGACCCGCCTCAACCGCAGCATCAGCGCGTTCCTCGGCCGCGCCACCGCGCCGCAGAACCTGGAGGATGAACACGTCGGCGGCATCAACCGGGCCTATGCCTGGAGCAAGTCGTTCAGTGACGGCATCAGCGGCCAGGTCAAGCAGTTCAAACGCAAGCATCCCAAGGCCTACCGGGTGATGCGGCCGGTGTTGGCGGTGGCGGTGCTGACGGCGCTTGGCTATTGGTTGTTCGTTTAAACATTGCGTAGTCCATCGAGCGCTGGTTATAGTCAGCGCTCTTCGGGTTTTCGAACCCACCCTTCAAGAGATCGGCTCATGCCTGCATCCCCTGTCATCGCGGTCGTGGTTCCAGCGTTCAACGCTGGCGTCGTGCCGTGTGGGAATCAGCAGCCTGCGCAGATCGGTCAATACCCCCCACCTGTCAGTAGCTCATCGGTGTACGCCGTCGTATCACCGCCGGGTGTTGGCATTCAGGGCTGATCGGCAACGGTTGCCATCCCCTGTGCCCGCCTGAAAAAAACTACTGGACTTCAGCTTCGGCTGAGTTGGCTTTTTGCCTGACTACAGGTGGTATCCATGTTTTCCCTTTCCAAAAACGCCTTATTGGCGGCGGCTTCCACGAGCCTGTTCGTTTTGCTGTGGAGCAGCGGGGCGATCTTTTCCAAGCTGGGCCTGGCCCACGCTTCCCCCTTCGCTTTTTTGCTGATCCGTTTTGCCATCGCGCTGTTCGCGTTGGTGCTGTTGATCCCCATGCTCAAGTTCAAGCTGCCCAAGACCGGCAAACCGATGCTGTACGCGGCGACCACCGGGCTGGTGCTGCTGGGCGCCTATCAGATCTTCTACCTGCTGGCCCTGCAGATGAACGTCACCCCCGGAGTGATGGCGACGCTGATGGGCGTGCAGCCGATCCTTACCGTGGTGCTCGTGGAGCGTCAGCGATCCTGGCAGCGCCTGTTCGGCTTGGCGCTGGGGTTGGTGGGATTGGTCATGGTGGTGTACCAGGGCATCGGCCTGGCCGGCATGTCCCTGGCCGGGATGCTTTATGGTTTGCTGGCACTGGTGAGCATGACGGCTGGTTCCATCATGCAGAAGCGCATCACCGATAACCCACTGGGCACGCTGCCAGTGCAGTACCTGGCCGGGTTGGTGTTGTGTGCGGTGTTCGTGCCGTTCCAGCCGTTTCACTTCGAATACAGCACGGGGTTCTTCGTGCCGGTGTTGTGGATGGCGCTGGTGGTGTCGGTGCTGGCGACGTTGCTGCTGTACCGTTTGATTGCTCGGGGCAACCTGGTGAATGTCACCAGCCTGTTCTACCTGGTGCCGGCGGTGACGGCGATCATGGACTACCTGGTGTTCGGCAACCGGCTGGCGTTGTTGAGCTGGCTGGGGATGGCGCTGATCATCGTGGGGTTGGTGTTTGTGTTTCGTAAGAGTCGCTGACCTTTAGAGGCCCGCTGCCTGAACAACCGCTATCGCGAGCAAGCTTTGCTTCCACAGGTCATGTGTAATCCTTGTGGGAGCAGCTTTGCTCCCACAGGTTATATGTAATGCTTGTGGGAGCAGCTTTGCTCCCACAGGTCATATGTAGTCCTTGTGGGAGCAAGGCTTGCCCGCGATGGCCTATTCAGCCACACCGAAGGATTACCGGGCAGATGCTTCAGCCGGTTTCACCACCCCAGGTTTCAACACCAACCACAACGCCGCCGCAATCAACACCCCGCCATACAAATGCGCCATCCCCAACGGCTCGTCCAGCAGCAACGCCCCCCACAACACGCCGAACGGCGGGATCAGGAACGTCACGGTCATGGATTTGACCGGGCCGATGGAGCTGAGCAGGCGGAAGTAAAGAATGTACGCCAGCGCGGTGCACACCAGCCCCAGACCCAGCAGGGACAACCAGACGCTCCAGCCCCCCCAGCTGGCCGGCGGCTGGCTGATGACGCTGTAACCAAACAGCGGCAGCAAGAACACCGTGGCACCGAACATGCTGCCCAGGGCCGAGAGGCGGCTGTCCAGGCCTCCTTGGTGATCGAGCCAGCGCCGGGTGAGGAAACCGGCAAAGCCGTAGCAGGTCGTGGCCAGCAGGCAGGCGAGGGCGCCCATCAACAGTTGCAGGTCGAAGGCCACCGGGCCGGCGCGGGTCAGGATGCCAACGCCGAGCAGCCCGAGGAAGACACCGCTGACCTTGGCCGGGGTCAGTTGTTCGCTGAAGAACAGGCCGCCGATCAATACCCCCATCAATGGCGTGGTGGCATTGAAAATCGCCGAATAACCGGCCGGCAGCACCTGGGCCGCCAGCGAATAAAACGTGGCCGGAATGCCCGAGTTGATCAGGCCCAGCACCATCACGACTTTGAGCTTGCCGCGAAAATTCCAGTCGACGCGCATCAGGGCCAGGATCACCAGCAGCCCGACGAAGGCGATGGACACGCGAAAGAATGCAGTGGGGAGGGTGCCAATGACGGGGGCGATGATGCGCATGAACAGGAAGCTGGCCCCCCAGATGGCGGCCAATGACAGTAAACGCAGGATATCGACGAGGTTCACGAGCCACTCCTTCCTTGATGGGGTGGCAAGTGTCGCCGTCCTGCATAGCGATGGCAATGGTTGCGTTGGCGCGTGATTGGCCTCTAAGCTCAGTCGCCAATAACAAGCATGACCCGCCGAGGTTTACCCTATGCCACAGCCATGGCCCGCCCTCGAAATCGCCCGTTCGATCCTCGACGGCTTCGACGATTATCGTGAGCATTTCCGGCAGATCACCGACGGCGCCCGCGCCCGGTTCGAGCAGGCCCTGTGGCTGGAGGCCCAAGCGGCGTCGGCGGCGCGGATCAATTTGTATGAAGAAAAAGTCTTCGAAACCGTCGCCAGGCTGCACAAGGCCTTCGATGACGAAACACTGATGGATGTGGGCTGCTGGCCGCTGGTCAAAAGCGCCTACATCAGCCTGATCGACCTGCGTTTCGACGATGAACTGTCGGAAACCTGGTACAACTCGATCTTCTGCGGGCTGTTCAGCCACGACCTGATCAGCGACGGCACCATGTTCATCCACACCACCCGCCCCAGCCTGCGCCGGGCCCGTGCCGCCCAGACCCGCACCTACAAGCCCCAGGGGCAGTTGGACCGGATGCTGGCCAGCGTGTTCGCCGATTACCGGTTCAGCGAGGACTACGGCGACCTGCCAGGCGACCTGCAGCGCCTCGAGACGCAGTTGCGCGAGAACCTGCCGGACTGGGTCTGCAAGGACCCGGAACTGACGGTGGAGCTGTTTTCCTCGGTGCTCTACCGCAACAAGGGCGCCTACCTGGTGGGCCGGATCTTTACCCGCGACGACCAATGGCCGCTGGTGATCCCGCTGCTGCACCGCGAGGGCCGGGGTATCCAGATCGATGCGCTGATCACCGACGAGGCGCAGGTGTCGATCATCTTCTCGTTCACCCGCTCGTACTTCATGGTGGACGTGCCGGTGCCGGCGGAATTCATCGGCTTTCTCAAGCGCATCCTGCCGGGCAAGCACATCGCCGAGCTGTACACCTCCATCGGTTTCTACAAGCACGGCAAGTCCGAGTTCTACCGGGCGCTGATCAACCACCTGGCGAACACTGACGACCAGTTCATCATGGCCCCCGGCGTGCGCGGGATGGTCATGAGCGTGTTCACCCTGCCGGGCTTCAACACGGTGTTCAAGATCATCAAGGACCGCTTCTCGCCGTCGAAAAACGTCGACCGGGCCACGGTGATCGAGAAGTACCGACTGGTGAAAAGCGTCGATCGGGTCGGGCGCATGGCCGATACCCAGGAGTTTGCCGATTTCCGCTTTCCCCTGAGCAAATTCGAGCCGGCCTGCCTGGAGGAACTGTTGGAAGTAGCACCTTCCACGGTGTCGGTGGAAGGCGAGACGGTGCTGATCCGGCACTGCTGGACCGAACGCCGGATGACGCCCCTGAACCTCTACCTGGAAAACGCCAACCCGGACCAGGTGCGCGAGGCGCTGGAAGACTACGGTCTGGCGATCAAGCAACTGGCGGCGGCCAATATCTTCCCCGGCGACATGCTGCTCAAGAACTTCGGCGTGACCCGCCACGGTCGCGTGGTGTTCTATGACTACGATGAAATCTGCTTCCTCACCGAAGCCAATTTCCGCCACATCCCCGAGCCCCGTACCCCGGAAGATGAAATGGCCTCCGAGCCCTGGTATTCCATCGGGCCGCTGGACGTGTTTCCCGAAGAATTCCCCCCGTTCCTGTTCGCCGACGCCGGGCAGCGCAAGCTGTTCGACCAGTTGCACGGCGAGCTGTACAACGCCGACTACTGGAAAAGCCTGCAAGAGGCGATCCGGGCGGGGAAGGTGATCGATGTGTTCCCGTATCGGCGTAAAGACCTGGACAGCGAATAAGCGCCAAGCTCCCTCGCCACAAGCAGCCTTGACGCAAATCCCCTGTGGGAGCGAGCTTGCTCGCGATAGCGGTGTATCAGTCGACATCAACGCAGGCTGAACCACCGCTATCGCGAGCAAGCTCGCTCCCACAAGGGGGTGGCGCTGGGCTGCTTTGCGTGTTCGGCGCAATGGCTGCAAATCTGCGACAATCCGCCCCCTGCACAAACCGACGACCCTTGCGTACCTGATGACTGACCAAGCCCCCGCTATCGACAAGCTGCTGAAAAACCTCGACCACGCCATGCTCGCCGACCGTCACCGGTTGCGGCGCCAGTTGCTCGAGCTGCGCAAGACGCCCGACGAGGCCAAGCTGACCCAGTGGGTGGCGCGCATGCAGGCGTCGTGCGACCAGGTGCTGGCGCGCAAGGCGAGCCTGCCGGTGATCCGCTATGACGACAATCTGCCGATCGCCGCCAAGCGCGACGAAATCAAGGAGGCATTGCTCAAGCACCAGGTGCTGATCATTGCCGGCGAGACTGGCTCGGGCAAAACCACGCAGTTGCCGAAGATCTGCCTGGAAATCGGTCGCGGCCAGTACGGCTTGATCGGCCACACCCAGCCGCGCCGGATTGCCGCCCGCAGCGTCGCAAGCCGTGTCGCCGAAGAACTGGCCACGCCGTTGGGGGCGTTGGTGGGGTATCAGGTGCGCTTCGAGGACCAGAGCGACGCCAACACCCTGATCAAGCTGATGACCGATGGCATCCTGCTGGCCGAGACCCAGAACGACCGCTACCTCGAGCGCTACGACACGATCATCGTCGACGAAGCTCACGAACGCAGCCTGAACATCGATTTCCTGCTCGGCTACCTCAAGACCCTGCTGCCGCGTCGCCCAGACCTTAAAGTGATCATCACCTCGGCGACCATCGACCTGGAGCGTTTCTCCAAGCACTTCGATGACGCGCCCATCGTGGAAGTCTCGGGCCGCACCTTCCCGGTGGACACCTGGTATCGCCCGCTGACCCTGGAGCAGGACGAGGAAGGCAACCGGGTCGAGGACGACTTGACCGTCGACCAGGCGATCCTCGCCACCCTCGATGAAATCGCCGCCTACGAGCGCAGCGAGCGCCGCAGTCCTGGGGATGTGCTGGTGTTCCTGCCGGGCGAGCGGGAGATTCGCGACGCCGCGGAGATGCTGCGCAAGGCCCAGCTCAAGCACACCGAGATCCTGCCGCTGTATGCGCGTTTATCGCCGGCCGAACAGCAGCGGATCTTCCAGTCCCACCCGGGCCGTCGCGTGGTGCTGGCGACCAACGTCGCCGAAACCTCGCTGACCGTGCCGGGTATCCGCTACGTGATCGACAGCGGTACCGCGCGCATCAGCCGCTACAGCTATCGGGCCAAGGTCCAGCGCTTGCCCATCGAGGCTATTTCCCAGGCCAGCGCCAACCAGCGCAAAGGCCGTTGCGGGCGGGTCGAGCCGGGGATTTGCGTGCGGTTGTACAGCGAGGAAGATTTTCTTGGGCGGCCGGAGTTCACCGATCCCGAGATCCTGCGCACCAACCTGGCGGCGGTGATTCTGCAGATGCTGCACCTGCGCCTCGGCGAGATCACCGACTTCCCGTTCATCGAGCCGCCGGACGGCAAGGCCATCAGCGACGGTTTCAACCTGCTGCAAGAGCTCTCGGCGGTGGACCGCAACAGTCAGCTGACCCCGCTCGGTCGGCAGTTGGCGCGCTTGCCGGTGGACCCGCGCATGGGCCGCATGCTGCTGGAAGCAGCGAAGCTGGGCAGCTTGCAGGAAGTGCTGATCGTCGCCAGCGCCATGTCGATCCAGGACCCGCGCGAGCGTCCGCCGGAGCGCCAACAGGCGGCCGACCAGGCCCACGCCCAGTGGAAGGATCCGGATTCGGACTTCGCCGGGCTGGTCAACCTGTGGCGCGGTTTCGAAGAGCAGCGCCAGGCCTTGACTGCCAGTCCGCTGCGCAACTGGTGCCGCAAGAATTTCCTCAATTACCTGCGTCTGCGCGAATGGCGTGATTCCCATCGCCAGTTAAGCCTGATCTGCCGCGACATGCAGTTGAGCCTCAATAAGGAGTCGGCCGACTACCCGAAGCTGCACAAAGCGGTGCTCTCGGGCTTGCTCAGTCAGATCGGCCAGAAAACCGAAGACGGTGACTACCTCGGTGCCCGTCAGCGGCGCTTCTGGATTCATCCGTCGTCGGGCCTGGGCAAGAAGCGTCCGCAGTGGCTGATGACCGCCGAACTGGTGGAAACCACCAAGTTGTACGCGCGCATGGTGGCCAAGATCGAGCCGGACTGGATCGAGCCGCTGGCCGGGCACCTGATCAAGAAAAACCACTTCGAACCCCATTGGGAGAAGAAGCGCGGGCAAGTGGTGGCCTATGAGCAGATCACCTTGTTCGGGCTCATAGTCGTCGGTCGGCGGCCAGTGCACTACGGTCCAGTGGACCCGGTGGTGTCCCGTGAGCTGTTCATTCGCGAGGCGCTGGTACGTGGCGAGATCCAGTCCAAGGCCAAATGCCTGGGGGCCAATACCCGCTTGCTGGAGCAACTCGACGAACTGGAAGCCAAGGCCCGTCGCCGCGACATCCTGGCGGACGAGGAAACCCTGTTCGCGTTCTACGACGCCCGTTTGCCGGCCGAGATCCACCAGACCGCGACGTTCGACAGTTGGTACCGGATCAACAGCCAGAAAGACCCGCAATTGCTGATCATGCGCGAGGAAGATGTGTTGGCCCGCGAGGCCAGCGAGGTCACCGCCACGCAGTACCCCGACACCTTGCGTGTCGGTGACCTGACCTTGCCGTTGAGCTATCACTTCGAGCCCAACCATCCCCGCGACGGCGTGACCTTGCGTGTGCCGGCGCCGTTGTTGCCGATGCTGCCGCCGGAACGCCTGGAATGGCTGGTGCCGGGGATGATCGAGGCCAAGTGCATCGCCCTGGTGCGCAACCTGCCCAAGGCCTTGCGCAAGAACTTCGTGCCGGTACCTGACTTCGTCAAGGCGGCGCTGCAACGTATCACCTTCGCCGAGGGCTCGTTGCCGCAGTCCCTGGGCCGTGAGCTGCTGCGCATGACCGGGGCGCGGGTCAGCGACGAAGCCTGGGCCGAAGCGGCCCAGCAGGTGGAAAGCCATCTGCGCATGAACCTGGAAATCGTTGACGGCCAGGGCAAGTTCCTCGGCGAGGGCCGCGACCTGGCCGAGCTGACAGCACGCTTTGCCGAGGCCAGCCAGGCGGCCTTGGCCGTGCCGCAAACGGCAAAAAGCCAGGCACCGGTGGAGGCGAAGGTCTTCGCGCCGGTGGCCGAGAAAACCCAGCAGAAGATCGCCGGGCTGTCGATGACGGTCTATCCGGCGCTGGTGGAAGAGGGCGGCGTGGTCAAGGAAGGGCGTTTCCCGACCCCGGCCGAAGCCGAATTCCAGCATCGCCGCGCCTTGCAGCGTTTGCTCATGCAGCAATTGGCCGAATCGGCCAAGTTCCTGCGTGGCAAGCTGCCGGGGCTGACGGAGCTGGGCCTGCTGTACCGCGACTTGGGGCGCATCGACGGCCTGGTGGAAGATATCCTGCTCGCCAGCCTCGACAGCTGTGTGCTCGAAGGTGAAGCGAGCCTGCCCCGCGACGGCGCCGCCTTGGCTGCCCTGGCCGAGCGCAAGCGCGGCGGCTGGACCGAACACGCCGAACGCCTGGCAAAGCTGACCCTGGACATCCTCAAGCTCTGGCATGGCTTGCAAAAACGCTTCAAGGGCAAGATCGACCTGGCCCAGGCCGTGGCGCTGAACGACATCAAGCAGCAGCTCAGTCACCTGGTGTACCCGGGCTTCGTGCGGGAAACCCCGCATCAGTGGCTCAAGGAGCTGCCGCGCTACCTCAAGGCCATCGAGCAACGCTTCGAGAAGCTGGGCAGCCAGGTGCAGAAAGACCGGGTCTGGAGCGGCGAACTGTCGAACCTCTGGGCCCAATACCAGGCCCGCGCCAGCAAACACGCCCAGGAAGGCAAGCGCGACCCGCAACTGGAGTTGTACCGTTGGTGGCTGGAGGAATACCGAGTGTCGTTGTTCGCCCAGCAACTGGGTACCAAAGTGCCGATTTCCGACAAGCGCCTGGGCAAGCAGTGGGGGCTGGTGGAGGGTTGATGGCCAAGCCACCAAACCCTTGTGGGAGCGAGCTTGCTCGCGATAGCGGTTGATCAGTCAACATCAATGCAGGCTGAACCACCGCTATCGCGAGCAAGCTCGCTCCCACAGGTTTTGTGTCGTAAGTCAGGGAGAATGGGCCAAACCCCCGCGTTTATGGCAAACTTCGCGCCTATAAATGCCGGTCCCGTGGTTTTGAGCTTCAAGGCCTCGGGCGGATCCGGAATAAAGCGATGCCAGGGCTGCTTCCCCGGATGGGAAAAGTCCCTTTGTGTATTGGTACGTCGGTGCCAATACTTTCTGCCTGAACAGATCAGAGACACGACCCATGCATAACGTCGTCATCAGCGGCACCGGCCTGTACACCCCGGCCAACAGCATCTCCAACGAAGAGCTGGTGCAATCTTTCAATACCTATGTCGCGCAATTCAACGCCGACAACGCCGATGCCATCGAGCGGGGGGAAGTCGAGGCATTGACCGAATCCAACGCCGCGTTCATCGAAAAGGCCTCGGGCATCAAGAGCCGCTTTGTCATGGACAAGGACGGCATTCTCGATCCGCAACGCATGACCCCACGCCTGCCCGAGCGCTCCAACGACGAGTGGTCGGTGCTCTGCGAAATGGCCATCGGCGCTGCGAAACAGGCCCTGGAGCGGGCCGGGCGCACGGTCGCCGACATCGACGGGGTCATCGTCGCCTGTTCCAACCTGCAGCGTGCCTACCCGGCCATCGCCATCGAAGTCCAGGAAGCCCTGGGCATCGAAGGTTTCGGTTTCGACATGAACGTGGCCTGTTCCTCGGCGACCTTCGGTATCCAGGCCGCGGCCAACAGTGTGCAACTGGGTCAGGCCCGGGCGATCCTGATGGTCAACCCGGAAGTGTGCACCGGCCACTTGAACTTCCGCGACCGCGATAGCCACTTCATCTTCGGCGACGCGGCCACTGCCGTGATCATCGAGCGGGCGGACCTGGCGACCTCGCCGTACCAGTTCGACGTGGTCAGCACCAAGCTGCTCACCAAGTTCTCCAATAACATCCGCAACAATTTCGGTTTCCTCAACCGCGCCGCGCAAGAGGGCATCGGCAGCCGCGACAAGCTGTTCGTCCAGGAAGGCCGCAAGGTGTTCCGCGACGTTTGCCCGATGGTGGCCGAACTGATCGGTACCCATCTGGAAGAAAACCAACTGAACGTTGGCGACGTGAAACGCTTCTGGCTGCACCAGGCCAACTTGAGCATGAACCACCTGATCGTGCGCAAACTGCTGGGACGTGAAGCCACCGAGGCGGAAGCCCCCGTGATTCTCGACCGCTACGCCAACACCAGTTCGGCCGGTTCGGTGATTGCATTCCACAAATACCAGGATGACCTGCCCAGCGGCTCGGTCGCCGTCCTCAGCTCCTTCGGTGCCGGTTATTCGATTGGCAGCGTGATTTTGCGTAAGCATTGATCTGGTCTGGCTCAGCTTTGATCTGTGCCTTTTCAGTTCCTATCTGGGCTAGTTCAGCTTTTGTGGCGAGGGAGCTTGCTC
>NZ_JACNDD010000107.1:0-23903 GCF_017351395.1 Pseudomonas sp. FW305-28 | reverse complement strand
AAGCTCGCTCCCACAGGGAACTTGAGGAGAATCTGGAACATGCTGCAAGTCGACAAGCTGCACCAGTACTACGGCGGTAGCCACATCCTGCGCGGCCTGTCGTTCGACGCCAAGGTCGGCGAGGTGACGTGCCTGCTGGGGCGCAACGGCGTGGGCAAGACCACCCTGCTCAAATGCCTGATGGGCCTGTTGCCGGCCAAGGAAGGCGCGGTGAGTTGGGAAGGCAAGGCCATCACCGCGTTCAAGCCGCACCAACGGGTGCATGCCGGCATCGCCTACGTGCCCCAGGGTCGGGAAATTTTCGGACGGCTGACGGTGGAAGAAAACCTGCTGATGGGCCTGTCGCGCTTTCCCGGCGCCGAAGCCAAGGAAGTGCCGGCATTCATCTACGAATTGTTCCCGGTGCTGCTGCAGATGAAACAACGCCGTGGCGGTGACCTGTCCGGCGGCCAGCAACAGCAGCTCGCCATTGGCCGGGCCCTGGCCAGTCGCCCGCGCCTGCTGATTCTCGACGAGCCCACCGAAGGCATCCAGCCCTCGGTGATCAAGGAGATCGGCGTGGTGATCAAGAAGTTGGCGGCCCGGGGCGACATGGCGATTTTGCTGGTGGAGCAGTTCTACGACTTCGCCGCCGAGCTGGCCGATCAGTACCTGGTGATGTCCCGGGGCGAGATCGTGCAGCAGGGGCGCGGAGAAAATATGGAAGCCGAGGGTGTGCGCGGACTGGTTACGATCTAGTCTGTAGCGTCCTGACGATAATCAGAAATCATGAATCTACCTGTCTGTTCATTGGCGCCTTCGGCCCTGTTCACCCCCAGCTGGCACGCCGAGCTGGAATTGGGCTACGCCCGTTTCGGCGAGTGCACACGCCCGGTACAGCGCCGCCACAAAGGCCCGCTGCGGGTGCAGAAGCACTTGTACGCCGAAGGCCCCGAGGTGTGCCAGCACATCATCGTCCACCCGCCCGGCGGGATTGCCGGCGGTGACCGGCTGGACATCTCGGCCCACGTCGGCCCTGGCGCCTGGGCGCAACTGACCAGCCCCGGCGCGGCCAAGTGGTACCGCGCTGCCGGCCCGGCGTACCAACAGCTGACCCTGAGCGTGGCCCCCGGCGCGACCCTGGAATGGCTGCCCCAGGAAACCATCGTCTTCAGCGCGGCCCAGGCCGAACTCGGCACGAGTATCGACCTGCAGGGCGACGCACGCCTGTTCTACTGGGACATGGTCGCCCTCGGCCGACCGGCCAGCGGCGAGCGGTTCGACCTGGGGCACTTTCAATCGCGACTGGACATTCGCCGCGACGGCCAGTTGCTGTGGCATGAGCGCCAGCGCATTGTGGGCGGTGATGGGCTGCTGGACTCGCCCATCGGGCTGGGCGGCGATCCGGTGTTTGCCACGTTGCTGGTGACCGGCGAGATCGACAGCGAGTTGCTGGAACACTGCCGCTCCCTGGGCCATGCCGTGCGCGGCGACCTGACCCAATTGCCCGGCCTGGTCGTGGCGCGGTGCCTGGCGAGCGAGGCGTTGCTGGCGCGGGGGTGGTTGATTGAATTGTGGCGCTTGCTCAGGCCTGCATTGCTTGGAAGAGAGGCCGTACCACCGAGAATCTGGAGCACCTGAATTGGCTTTCCTGTGGGAGTAGTGAGTTCTGTGGGAGCAAAGCTTGCTCGCGATGCAGACGCCTCGACACAGAAAAAGACCGCGTTATCGTTTATCGCGAGCAAGCTTTGCTCCCACGGGTTCCCACCCCAGGGTTGAACTTAGCGCGAATTATTTATCTGCCTTTTATGGATTGCACATGGACCTGACCCCACGCGAAAAAGACAAGCTGCTGATCTTCACCGCCGGCCTCGTCGCCGAACGACGGTTGGCCCGGGGCCTGAAGCTCAACTACCCGGAGGCCATGGCCTACATTTCCGCCGCACTGCTGGAAGGCGCCCGTGACGGCCAGACCGTCGCCGAGCTGATGCACTACGGCACCACGCTGTTGAGCCGCGAGCAGGTGATGGAAGGCATCCCGGAAATGATCCCGGAGATCCAGGTCGAAGCGACGTTTCCCGACGGCACCAAACTGGTCACCGTCCACCAACCCATCGCCTGAGGCCACGCCATGACTGCCCATGTTCGTGACGCCCATGCCACAGACCTGCCGGCGATCCGCGAGATCTACAACGACGCCGTCCTCAACACCACGGCGATCTGGAACGAACAAGCCGTGGACCTGGGCAATCGCCAGGCCTGGTTCAGCGCCCGGCAGACCCAGGGCTACCCGGTGCTGGTGGCCGTCGACGCCGAAGACAACGTGCTCGGCTACGCTTCGTTCGGCGACTGGCGGCCGTTCGATGGTTTTCGCCACACCGTGGAGCATTCGGTGTACGTGCGCAGCGATCAACGCGGCAATGGCCTTGGCCCGCTGCTGATGGGCGCGTTGATCGAACGTGCCAGGGCCTGCGATAAACACGTCATGGTCGCGGCCATCGAAAGTGGCAACGCGGCCTCGATTCGCCTGCACGAGCGGGCCGGTTTCGTGATCACCGGGCAGATGCCCGAGGTGGGGACCAAGTTCGGCCGCTGGCTGGACCTGACCTTCATGCAGTTGAACCTCAACCCCGGGGCGCTACCGCCTGCCATCAACAAGGAGTGAAAAGCCAATGAACGCCGCCCAGTTGCGTCGAGTCCACGCCGAGAGCTTTGCGCATTATCGCCAGGGCCTGATCGATCTGTTGCTCGACGCCGTCGGCTACGGGGCCAGCGTGGGGTTCATGGCCGATCTCGATGCCGTCCAGGCCCGCGCCTACTTCGACGAGGTCCAGGCCAGCCTCAACCAGGGCCACCTGCTGCTGTGGGTGGTGGTCAAGGATGAACAGGTACAGGCCAGCGTCCAGCTTGCCCTGTGCCAGAAGCCCAACGGCCTCAACCGTGCCGAAGTGCAGAAGCTGCTGGTCCGCGGTGAGGCTCGCCGCCGCGGGCTGGGCCAGCAATTGATGAGCGCCCTGGAACTTGGCGCCCGCCAGCACAAGCGTGGCCTGTTGTACCTCGACACCGAGGCCGGTTCCGAGGCCGAGGCGTTCTACCGCGCCATGGGCTACACCCGCGTCGGTGAACTGCCCGACTACTGCCAGAGCCCGGACGGGACCTACACCCCGACCGCCATTTACTACAAGATTTTGGGGCAACCGCAATGATTCCAGGGCAATACCAGGTCCAGCCCGGCGACATCGAACTCAACGTCGGTCGCCGCACCCTCACGCTGAACGTCGCCAACAGCGGCGACCGACCGATCCAGGTCGGCTCGCACTATCACTTTTTCGAGACCAACGACGCCTTGACCTTCGACCGCGCCGCCAGCCGTGGCATGCGCCTGAACATCCCGGCCGGCACCGCAGTGCGTTTCGAACCGGGCCAGAGCCGCGAGGTGGAGCTGGTGGACCTGGCCGGGCATCGCCGGGTGTTCGGGTTTGCCGGGCGGGTCATGGGCGACCTGTAAGTCATAGGGTGCCTGCACTGGCCTCATCGCGAGCAAGCTCGCTCCCACAGGTTACCTCGATCAAATGTGGGAGCGAGCTTGCTCGCGATGAGTGAGCGCAGCGAACGGTTTCAACATTCAATTGAATTCCAAGGCAAGCACATGAAGATTTCGAGACAAGCCTACGCCGACATGTTCGGCCCCACCGTCGGCGACAAGGTCCGCCTGGCCGACACCGAGTTGTGGATCGAAGTGGAAAAAGACTTCACCACCTACGGCGAAGAAGTGAAATTCGGCGGCGGCAAGGTGATTCGCGACGGCATGGGCCAGAGCCAACTGTTGGCCGCCGAGGTCGTCGACACCTTGATCACCAACGCACTGATCATCGACCACTGGGGCATCGTCAAGGCCGATGTCGGCCTCAAGGACGGGCGCATCGCCGCCATCGGCAAGGCCGGTAACCCGGACATCCAGCCCGACGTGACCATCGCCATCGGCGCCAGCACCGAAGTGATCGCCGGCGAAGGCATGATCCTTACCGCTGGCGGTATCGACACCCACATCCACTTCATCTGCCCGCAGCAGATCGAAGAAGCGCTGATGAGCGGCGTCACCACCATGATCGGCGGCGGCACGGGCCCGGCCACCGGGACCAACGCCACCACGTGCACCTCCGGGCCGTGGCACCTGGCGCGCATGCTCCAGGCCGCCGATGCCTTCCCGATGAACATCGGCTTCACCGGCAAGGGCAACGCCAGCCTGCCGGAACCGTTGATCGAGCAGGTCAAGGCCGGGGCCATCGGCCTGAAGCTGCACGAAGACTGGGGCACCACGCCGGCGGCCATCGACAACTGCCTGAGCGTGGCCGACCAGTACGATGTGCAGGTGGCGATCCACACCGACACCCTCAACGAGTCGGGCTTCGTGGAAACCACCCTCGCCGCCTTCAAGGGCCGCACCATCCACACCTACCACACCGAAGGTGCCGGTGGCGGCCATGCGCCGGACATCATCAAGGCCTGCGGTTTCCCCAACGTATTGCCCAGTTCCACCAACCCGACCCGGCCGTTCACCCGCAATACCATCGACGAGCACCTGGACATGTTGATGGTCTGCCATCACCTGGACCCGAGCATTGCCGAAGACGTGGCCTTCGCCGAAAGCCGCATCCGCCGCGAGACCATCGCCGCCGAAGACATTCTCCACGACCTCGGTGCGTTCTCGATGATCAGCTCCGACAGCCAGGCCATGGGCCGTGTCGGCGAAGTCATCACGCGCACCTGGCAGACCGCCGACAAGATGAAAAAACAACGCGGCGCCCTGCCCGGCGACGGCGAAGGCAACGACAATTTCCGCATCAAGCGCTACATCGCCAAGTACACCATCAACCCGGCGATCACCCACGGCATCAGTCATGAAGTGGGCTCCATCGAAGTGGGCAAGTGGGCCGACCTGGTGCTGTGGCGCCCGGCGTTCTTCGGCGTCAAGCCGACGCTGATCCTCAAGGGCGGAGCGATTGCCGCCAGCCTGATGGGCGACGCCAACGCCTCGATCCCGACACCACAACCGGTGCACTACCGACCGATGTTCGCCAGCTACGGCGGCTCACGGCATGCCACCAGCCTGACCTTCATCAGCCAGGCCGCCGCCGAGGCCGGGTTGCCGGAACAACTGGGGCTGAAGAAAAGAATCGCCGTGGTCAAAGGCTGCCGCGACGTGCAGAAGACCGACCTGATCCACAACGACTACCTGCCGAGCATCGACGTCGATCCGCAGACTTACCAGGTCAAGGCCGACGGCGTGTTGCTGTGGTGCGAACCGGCCGAAGTGCTGCCGATGGCGCAGCGTTATTTCCTGTTTTGAACCGGCGCAGTTCCTGTGGCGAGGGAGCTTGCTCCCGCTGGACCGTAGGAGCTGCCGAAGGCTGCGATCTTTTGATCTTTCGCTTGGGACTCAAGCGTTTTTGGAAAGATCGCAGCCTCGCTGCGCTCGACAGCTCCTACGGTCCAGCGGGAGCACGCGTACTCGCCACGGTTTTCATTGCCTGAAAGGATCAGCCTACAGGTCGGTACTGCCCGGCAACTGCTCCAGCTCGGTTCGCGTCAACGACTGGACCAGCTCCGCTTCCTTGATCTTGTGTTGCAGGCCCAACGCCTCGGACTGGCTGATGTAGTCGGCTTCCTCCAGGGTCCCGGCGGCCTTCGCTTCATCCAGCTCGATCTGGTTGGCGATAAGGGTGTCGTTCAGCGCCTGGAAGGAGGCCCCATGCGCCTGCTTCAAATAATCGATCCAGAAATCCCGGCCCACCAGCGACTGAAACTGCTGGGGGGAATCGTCCAGCGCCAGCACCTCATTGGCAGCGGCATCGAGCATTCCAGGGGTGACATCTCCCAGCCTGAGAAAAACCCCGCCCGCGGGTTGCCCCGGTAGCCCCAGTCGATCCTTGAGCCCCGCACGGTAAGCCAGACGGACCTCGACTTCTTCTATCAGCGCCAGGTTTTCGCGCGTTTCATCGTTGGTCAGGTCGGTGCGGGCATTGATCGCATCGCGGCGCCGCTGGATATCCTGCAGGGCAATACGCTCTACCTCATCGAGGCGAAACAGCCCCTTGGCCAGATGGACCAGTGTTGCCGCCTCATCCTTTGCAACCGCCAAGGCCCTGGCGTTGTGGATCATCAAGCGGATTTCCAGGTAGCTGAAGGACAAGGCGGCGCGATCTTCACAGGCCGGTCGGCCGGCCAGGTCGAACAGTTCATGACGCAAGTCGGTGGCGTTGCCCATCGCCTCGAGCATCTGCCAGACGCGGGCCTGGAGGTCCGGATAATCCTCCAGACCCTGATAGGAGGCGGCCAACCGATGCAACAACTCAAAAAACTCTCCCGAGTGCTGCTCATCCGCCAGGCTTTGCCACAAGGCGCTTTTTTCCGCCAGTTGGCCCGCAGGCAGGTCGCGCAGCCATTGCTGCATATTCGCCGGCCCGACCGGCGCTGAAAACCCAAACGCCTCGGGCAAACGCAGGACCGCCCATTCAGGACGCGTCTGCAAGACCGTCGCCCAATAATCACGCATGCGCTGCTGGACCCCCTCGCTCAACGGGTTGCCCTGCAGCAACGTCACCCGATTGAGGCGTGCCGTGGCATGGGCACGATCGGCGGGCGGGTCGAGCAGGTGATCCGGCACCTGGGCCAAGCCGTTGTCGCGCAAGTCGATCAGCTCCAGCGGTTGGTCGCGCAGGCCGGTGGGCCAGGCCGTGATCCCGGTGTTCTTCAGGTGCAATCGTTCTAGGTCAGGTAGCCTGCTGAAGTCCGGCAGGCGCTCCAGCAAGTTATTATCCAGGTCGAGATTTTTCAGCCGGGTAAGGCCTTGCAGGATTTCAATGCTATGAGGTATCAGGCCGATCTGGTTATTCCCCAGGTGAAGCGTCTCCAGACTCCTCATCCCCTCCAGGGCTTCGGGAATATCCCTAAGCCTGTTCCTCGGCATTTCCAAGCGCTTGAGGGAGGAGAACCCGTCGAGGAAGCTGTCGCAGTAGTGCAGCGTCAGGCCCATGTCAGACATCTTGAGCACACCCACATGGCTGAAGTCGGCGGTCAGCTCCGGCAACGCACCGATGTTCAATCCGCTCAAATCAAGCTCATACCCGAGTCGGCGGCCATCGGCCCCTGCAACGACCCGGGTCTGACGCCTCCAGCAGCGCTCGATTTGTTCGGCCACCGCCTGCCTGATCCCTGCCGGTACTTGCTGATAGCTATTACCCACGTGACGCCATCCGAGGGTAGCGACCCAGCGGTCCAGATCCCGACGCAGCATTTTCAACTCGACTTTACGTCGCTTGAGTTCCCTCACCGCGCCATTGCCCAGTGATTGCAACAGCGCCTCGGTCTGCTCCGCCGTGTAGCTCGGGTACAACTCCTGCACCCGACTCTCCGGCGAGCGGCCCAGGCGCAACCAATCCCGCAGCCCACCCAGGGGGTAGCCGACTTTGCCCGAAGCCAGGCGCATCGGCGATTGGAAGGCGGGCTTGAGCGCGGGCATCTTCAAGCGGCTCGCCAGCACATCCCGGTCCACTGGCGAAGCGCCGATGGCCTCTCTCAACTGATCGCCGTGATGGATCGAGGGCCGAGCCATGGCCCGGCGTTCGGCATCCGGCAGGGCATGCTGCAAGGCATCGAAGACACTGCCCCAATGGCTCAACTCATTGCCGCTGTCGTCAAAAGCCTGGTAGAGATCATCGTCCTTGACCACGACCTTGGTCTGCGGCGCATTTTGCGGCCCGATGCTGTCGATCAAGGCGCCGGACACATCGGCCTCACGCAATTCGATGCGCACCGTGTCGCTCCAGCCAGGCAAGGTTTCCAGGGTCGCCAACACCAATCGAGGCGTGTCCGCCGTGGCCAAGGCGTCCTGATACAGGCCCTCGTAGGCTCGGTTCAAACGCACCACGCGCTGATAATGGCGCAGCTCTTCGGCGATGCGCAGCGGGATGGATTTGGTCTGGCTGGCCTCGTCGAAATCCCAGGCGGCCATTTGCTGCAACTCTTCGCTACCGGCCAGGGTGATGATCTGCTCGATCGCCTTTGCCGGAACCGAGGGAAAGCGGGACTTGATCAGCGTGACATGGGGATCACCTCTCGTCTCGCCCATGGCGTAGTAGTCGTTGAGCAACTGCACCTTTTCATTTACCGCCGCTTCGGCGAGTGCCTGGCGCAGGTGCCGGACGCGAGCATCCATGTTGGTTTTCGCAATCGGCGGGCTCGCCGTGGCCAACAGGTCGGCGCCTGCCGCATCCACCGCTTCGATCAGGTTTTTCAACAGCGAAGGCGTGCGGACCTTGGCCTCGGTAAGACTGGCCTCGCGAACCGGGGTCTCGCCTTCCGAGGGGCGGACGTACTGCCAGCGTGTCCAGCCGGCGCCGTCGACGATCTTCAGCTTCAGCCCTCTTGGCCACGGGCCGTATTGGGTCAGCAGGTGCAACATCGGCTCGGCCAAGTCATGGCGCAGCGGCTCATCGCTTTGCAGTTGCCCGATGAACGTGTCGAGTTGTCGGCAGAGGTCGAAGCGATCGAGGGTGTCGGCCAGCAACGCCGGCACCGGCTCGCCCTCGACATGCACCCGTCGCAGCACGTCGTGCGAGGTCGCGCTGGCGAGGCGGATCTGCTCCAGTTCAGCATCGCTGAAGCCCTTGACGCCATGGCCCAGGCGTCTCATCAGTGTCGGGCCTTCCCAGGTACGCGGTTGTTCCAGTTCGTGGTGCCAGGCACCGTTGCCGTTGTCCGTCAGCTCGGGCTGGTAGGCCTGCGGACGGGAAGGATGACGAATGCGATAGCGAAGGGTCTGCGGGTCCCGTTGCACTTCATAATGTTGGTCACCCAGCGGCAGAACCTGCCGGTCGCCGACCCGATACAGGCCCTGGGTATCCGGACTCGACGCCGGGGGTGGCGCCAGCTCACTCTGGTAAACCCTCAGGTCGGGGCGCCACAGACGCGATTCGCCGTTGGCCAATTGAACCGGCTCCAACTGATCCACCGCGCCCGACCATCGAATGTGCGGCAGCACCGCCGCACCGGTGGCGACGAAGGCGGTGTTGAGGGCCACGCTGGAAAAATGCGCCCACATTTCCCGGGTCTCCCCCCGTTCGAACGCTTCGATGCCTTCAAAGGCCTCGTTGAACATCTGCACGGCCCCGACCGTCAACATCAGCGGCCCCAATCCTGGCACGACGAACGCCGCCAGGTTGAACACGTCGACCACCGCGTCCAGGTAACTGTCCAGGCGCGCCAGGCGGGCTTTCTGGTCTTCATCACCGGTAGGCACCGCCACCGCGCGTGCGTCAGCCTGGATCTTCTCGATCTGCCGCAGGCGTAGCGAGCCCCACAGGTCGCCGGGAATCGGCGTCGTGCCCATGGGCAGGTTGCGCAACGACGATTTGAGTGGGTAATCGGCCTGGTCATCGGCCGTCGGGGAGGTTTGATAGAAGTGCTTGAACTGCCGGAAAAACACCCCTTGCTGACGCAGCGGCACGAAACGGCTGAAGAAGCGGCGGTAGGCGCTACCGTGCAGGCGTCGCCGCAGTTCGACCATGAAGTCGGCGCTGGAGGCATAGGCTTTCAGGGGATGCTCGGGATCACCCGGAAGGTAGGCCACGACCGGCACCACCCGGCGACTGTTTTCAAGGTCGGGGCCGATCAACAGCGGGCCGACCAGTTCGATGTCGAACACTTTCAGGGAGGTGAAGGTCACGGCCTGGCCATCGAGGGTGACGTCGCTGGCGCCGTCGATCACCTGCTGCAACATCGCGTAGACCGCCGGGCTGATGTCGGCCTTGGCCCGGGCGATCTCGATGTTCAGCGCTAGGCCCTGCCGGTGATGCTCCTCCAGTGAATGATCCAGCGGGTTGTATGTCTTGCTGTCGTCGAGCCGCAGGACAGCGTTGATGTGTTCCTGATACTGGCGCCCCAGGTCCAGGGTGCGACACAACTGGGCGAAAGCTTCTGGGGCAATCGGCAACGCCCCTGCGCGAACGGCGTCGATGGAAGGCACCACTGCGCCGCCCTGGAACGGACGCACCGTGGTAATGAGGCTGCAATCGGCACAGGCGGGCTTGCGAGCTTCCTCTGGCGCGAAATTGGCCAGCGCCGCCTCCAGCAATGACGTGCCACGATATTCGTAGCGATCGAAGTAGCCGCCCTCGTTGTCCAGGACCAACGCCCCAAAAAGATCATCGCGGGTCTTGCGCCCGTACTTGCGGACGAAATACACCTCGTTGACGTTCAGCGTGAGGTTGAACTCATCCAGGAGCGCCTGCTCGAGCAAGGGTTCGGCAAAGGCGCGGATGTCCTGGATATTGCCCAGCCGGTTGTCGACCTGGTTCAGGCGCTCGCGGTAGCGGGAATGACTGTCCTTGAGGCTGTTCCAGAGGTCGGGAGAGGCTTTCGCATACCAGTCCGGAAGCGTCAGTTCATGGTCGCTCAGTTCCTGCTGGCGTTGCACGATAGCCCCGCTGTACCAGCCGGGAATACGGGCTTTGAGCAGGTCGAAATGCTCGCCCTGGGGAGTGGCGAGACGAGGGGTGAAGCCTGGCATATCGGGTCATCCTTGACGATGGAAAACCCGAGCCTAACCAGTGTGCCACCGAAGCGTGCGGTAACTATTTATCGCTTTTTCGACGAGACATGACGGATACGAACCGCCACGGTCAGTCCACCCAACGGCCCAATTGCTGGCGCAGCCGACGATTCTCGGCACGCAGCTCCTGGACTTCCTCCAGCAGGTCCAGCGCCAGGGCGACGCCTTCCCACTCCAGGTCCAGGTCGTGCCGCAGCTTCGCGGCACGCTTGGCCAAGGCCAGTTCGTAATCGGTAAAACGCCAATCCGTCGGGGCCGCGCCGTGGGGTTCGAGGATGCCGTGGGCGACGATCTCGATCACATGGACATCCGCCAACGCGGCAGCCTCGCAGAATTCCGTCAGGGTCAGTTCAATGATCGGGTTGTTCATGGTCTGCTTCTCCCAATGCTTTAACTGTCGAGTCTAGCCATGACTGTGGCGAAGGAGCTTGCTCCCGCTCGGCTGCATAGCAGTCGTAAAAAACTGCCAACTGTTTTTTCCTGGCACTGCGCGTCCAATGGTTTTGGGGCTGCTTCGCAGCCCAGCGGGAGCAAGCTCCCTCGCCACAGGTTTTGTGTTCAGCGGGTCATCAACCACAGGTCAGAAATTCTCCCGCGGATCGAACGCCGCTTTCTTCGCCAGTTCCGCCCACAACGCCTTGACCGCTTCGTCGCTGGCCTTGGGCATCACGGCCTTGAGCTGCACGAACAGGTAGCCGCGCTCGCCGGCCTTGTTGCGCAGGCCGTGGCCCTTGGCGCGCATGCGCTGGCCGTTCTGGCTGCCGGCCGGGACCTTGAGGTTGATCTTGCCGGTGAGGGTCGGCACCGCCACTTCGGTGCCCAGCGCCAACTCCCACGGCGCCAGTGGCAAGGTGATGATCAGGTCCTGGCCTTCGACGTCGAACTTGGGGTGTGGAGCGAAACGAATGGTCAGGTACAAGTCGCCATTGGCGCCGCCACCGACACCCGGCGCGCCCTGGCCCTTGAGGCGGATGCGTTCGCCATCGGTCACGCCCAGCGGGATCTTCACGTTCAGGCTCTTGCTGGTGTTGCTCACGTGTTGGCCGGCCGCGTTGTATTGCGGCACCTGGAACGTGACCTTCTTCGACTCGCTCGACAGGGTTTCTTCCAGGAAAATCGGTAATTCCATTTCCACGTCTTGCCCCCGACGGCCGGCGCTGCGACCTGACTGTCCGCCACCGAAACCCGACCCACGGTTACCGAAGATCGAACTGAAGAAATCCGAGAAGTCGCCGGCGTCCTGGCCACCGCCAAAACCGCCACGGCTCTGCCAACCCGGCGGGCCCTGGAACGGCTGGCCGTGCTGGCCGTAGCGGCGCAGGTCGTCGTACTCGGCGCGCTTGTCGGCGCTTTTCAGCGCTTCATAGGCTTCGGAGACGTCCTTGAACTTGGTCTCGGCGTCCTTTTCCTTGCTCACATCCGGGTGATACTTGCGCGCCAGCTTGCGGTAGGCAGCCTTGATCGTGCTGTCGTCCGCCGTGGGCTCAACACCCAGGATCTTGTAATAGTCTTTGAAGTCCATCTAGGCATCACCATCCGTTATCGATGTCGCACCGCCACGCACAGCATGCCCGGATAACCGGACAGCGGGTTGACCGACCTCAAGATTGGGACCGGGCGGCACGTCAGAAGTTTATCGGCAGCTGGCGGCGGTTCTTGTACCCGCCTTGCGCTACCTGGCTCATGCCAGCAAGTTTGGGGGTATAAGAGAGTCTTTCAAGGCCCGCGGTCGAGAATTAGCAGATAACCGGCCTTCGAATCCGCGCCGCACTGACATACACTGCGCGGCCGTTTTTTCAACTGGAACCCGAAAGACATGAAAAACGCATCCCCGGCCCGTGCCTGCGGCATCGACTTTGGCACGTCCAACTCCACCGTCGGCTGGCTGCGCCCCGGCATGGAAACGTTGATCGCGCTGGAGGACGACAAGATCACCCTGCCTTCGGTGGTCTTTTTCAATCTCGAGGAACGCCGCCCGGTGTATGGCCGCCTGGCCCTGCACGAATACCTGGAAGGCTACGAAGGCCGGCTGATGCGCTCGCTCAAGAGCCTGCTGGGCTCCAAGCTGATCAAGCACGACACCAGCGTGTTGGGCACGGCGATGCCCTTCAAGGATCTGCTGGGGTTGTTCATCGGCCAGTTGAAGAAACGCGCCGAAGCCACCGCCGGTCGGGAATTCGAAGAAGTGGTACTGGGGCGCCCGGTGTTTTTCGTCGACGACGATGAAATGGCCGACCAGGAAGCGGAAAACACCCTGGTGGACGTCGCCCGCGCCATCGGTTTCAAGGAAGTTTCGTTCCAGTACGAGCCCATCGCGGCGGCCTTCGACTATGAATCGACCATCGAGAAAGAAGAGCTGGTGCTGATCGTCGACATCGGCGGCGGTACTTCGGACTTCTCCCTGGTGCGCCTCTCCCCCGAGCGCCGTACCCACGACAACCGCCACGCCGACATCCTCGCCACCGGTGGCGTGCACATCGGCGGGACCGATTTCGACAAGCAACTCTCCCTGGCCGGCCTGATGCCGCTGTTCGGCTACGGCAGCCGCATGAAAAGCGGCGCCTACATGCCCACCAGCCACCACATGAACCTGGCGACCTGGCACACCATCAACGCGGTGTACTCGCAAAAGTCCACCCTGGCCCTGGGCAGCATGCGCTACGACATCGAAGACACCGGCGGCATCGACCGGCTGTTCAAGCTGATCGAACAGCGCGCCGGGCATTGGCTGGCGATGGAAGTGGAAGAAACCAAGATCGAGCTGACCCACACCGACCAGCGGCATTTGCTCCTGGACCGGATCGAGCCGGGCCTGAGCGTGGAACTGAGTCGGGCGCTGTTCGAGTCGGCCATCGACGGCTTGCTGGAGCGGGTGCGCGGCAGCGTCACGCAGTTGCTGGGCGATGCCGACGTGCGGGTCGATCAGGTCGACACGGTGTTCTTCACCGGCGGTTCCAGCGGCATCCCGGCGCTGCGCAACAGCGTCTCGGCGATGCTGCCCCAGGCGCGGCATGTGGAAGGCAATATCTTCGGCAGTATTGGCAGCGGGCTGGCGATCGAGGCGATGAAGCGCTACGGCACGCAGGGCTGATCCAGGACCGAGGCGCCTGAATCGCGAGCAAGCTCGCTCCCACAGGGATCGCATAGATCTTCTGTGGGAGCGAGCTTGCTCGCGATGGCGCCAGATCAGGCGCCATCCCTACCGGATCAAACCATCCCGATCTGTTTCAGCTCACTCTTGAGATACGCATAATAAATCGGCCCCGCCACCACCCCCGGCAGGCCGAATGCGGCTTCGAACACCAGCATCGCCATGAGCAATTCCCAGGACTTGGCGCTGATCTGCCCGCCGACGATGCGGGCGTTGAGGAAGTATTCGAGCTTGTGGATCACGATCAGGTAACCCAGCGCCGCCACGGCGACCCAGATCGACAGCGACAGGCCGACAATGGTGATCAGCGTGTTGGACATCAGGTTGCCGATGACCGGCAGCAGCCCCAGCAGGAAGGTCATCACGATCAGGGTCTTGGTCAGCGGCAGCTTTATCCCGAACAGCGGCAGCACCACCGCCAGGAAAATCCCGGTGAAGAAGGTGTTGAGCAGGGAAATCTTGATCTGGGCGAAGACGATGTTGCGAAACGCCTTGACCAGCAGGTTCAGGCGATCGAACAGCGCCGCGGCCAGGGGCTTGCGCTTGGTCAGGTCGGGAATGCGCTGCAGGGCAACGATAGCCCCCAGCACCATGCCGATCAGCAACGTCACGAACATGTGGGCCGCGTCCTTGCCCACCAGTTGCAGGTCGCTCAGGTGCTTGCTCACCCAGTCACCGATCGCCACCCGGAACTCGGCGGCGCTGGCCGGCAGGTAGGCGTCGATGAACGGCGGCAATTGCCCACGGGCACGGTCGACCACCGTCATGAACTTGTCCAGGGAGGCCCCGGGGTTTTCCGCCTCATGGAGCAGGAAACTGAAGGCTCCGGCGAAGATCAGCGTCAGCACACTGACCACCAGCGTGCCCAGCAAGGCCACCGCCAGCCAGCGGGCCCGGCGACCCTCGATCAGGCGCTGCAACTGCGGGGTGAGCATGTTGACCAGCTCGAACACCAACAACCCGGCCAGCAGGCTCGGCAACAGGCGCAGTGGCAGCACCAGCAACAACCCACCAAAAATGATCACCCAACTGATCACCAACAATACATGACGCTGAGAAAACGTTGGCATACAGCCTCAGGACAAAACGGCGTGAAAGGATCGGCAGTCTGCCAGCGATCCACCAACAGCACTAGACATTGTATCGGCCGATCCTGGACAGGGTTCAGCTGTTTTTTTGCAGTGTTGTGCCGCCCCCATCGCGAGCAAGCACGCTCCCACCACGAACCGGGCAACACAAATCCACTGTGGGAGCGAGCTTGCTCGCGATAGGGCATCAAAGGTTGAAGAAAAACCGGCCGTTACTTTTTCTTCAGGCACTCACTCATGAACGCCTTGCGGGCATCACCCTTCAGGGCCTGGGTGGTGGCCGTGGCGTTGCAGGTCTTCATACGTTCCTGCGGGGTGCTCGGTGTAGCCTTGAGGCAGGTGCTCATGAACGCCTTGCGCTCGTCGCCCTTGAGCGCCTTGGCGGTGGCGTCGGCGTTGCAGGTGGTCATCTTGGTCTGCTGCGCCGTCGCGGCGAAACCCTGGGAACACAGCAGCAAACCGATCATCAACAAAGGCACACGCAGCATCTTCATGGTGTTTCTCCTGGCTGCCGCACGAGGGTACGGCGATGAGGTGCAGTGTAGACAAAGCCTGTTACACCTTCATCTGTTGGATCTCCTGTGCCGGGTCTATCGCCATCGCGAGCAAGCTCGCTCCCACAGGGGGTTGCAGCGCTAGGCCCATTGTGGGAGCGAGCTTGCTCGCGATGGCGGACAACTCGATCCGAAACCCTACACCCCGGCCGCCTTCAACCGCTGCGCATGCTCGACAAACAACCGGACTGGCTCGGCCCCTTTGCCCACCAGTCCCAGCGACTGGTTGACGATGTCGAAGTGGTCCAGCGGATAGTCATCGCCGATGACCGTGCCCAGGTGTGAGCTGTAGCGGCCGACCAAACCGTCGCACTGTCCCGCTTCCCTGACAAAGGTGCGGGCAAATAAACGGCAAGTGCGGTTGGTGCCGTCGAACAGATTGCGCCCTTTATCGGTCTTGCCCGGCTGCAAGGTGCCGGACCATGAGTAATAGCGCACGCCATTGACCTCTTCCGGCCCATGCCCGCCCCAGGTAACCGGCAGGCCCTGTGGATAACCTTGATTGAACAGCGCCACCCCGGCGGTGGTCAGGGAGGCGTGGGAAGCATGGATGTCCACTGGCAGTTTCGGCCCGCGATAGCCGGTGTCCAGCAGGCTCATCAGAGCATTGATCAGGCACAGCACGGCACTGAGCACACGCCCCTTGGCACTGTCGGCCGGGTAGTGGGCCTGCAGGTAATCGGCCAGTTCGGAGCCATGGTTGGGGCCGGCCACCGACGTGACCGACGCCACCAGGTCCGGGCGTTTGGCGGCGGCATAACGGGCGGTGAGGCTGCCCTGGCTGTGGCCGATCAGGTTGACCTTCTGCGCACCGGTTTGCCGCAGGATGTCGTCGATCAATGCCAGCAACTGCTCGCCGCGCACCTCGGACGAATGCAACGGCGAAACCTTCACCGCCACCACCACGGCCCCACCGCGACGCAACGCCGAGACGATCCCATACCAGTACGGATACAGCACCAGGCGTATGAACCCGAACATGCCCGGGACCAGTACCAGCGGGTAACGAGTGGCGCAGCGTTGCGACATGGCGACATCCTTGTGATCAAGAAGGGATCAGCATCAGTACCGATGATGACCAGTCTATGACACCCAGATGAATCCGTGGCGAGGGAGCTTGCTCCCGCTGGGCTGCGCCGCGGCCCCCTCTCAGAAAGAGCGCGCCAAGGCCAGCAAGCGCTCCTCGGCCTCGGCACAAGACAACGCGAAGCTGCGCTCGGCCGACTCTTCGCCTTCGGCCGCCACCACCGTCACATCGGTGATGCCGAATGGGAATTGCACTGACACATTTCATTAAACTTTTTGCCTCGTTCCTCACTCCACCTAAGAAGTGATCGCGCCAGCAGAGCGTGACGCTCCAACCGGATCAGCCTCCAGGAGAACGAGATGAGCGACATGCACTTATCCGATGTAACCACCCTGCGCGAACGTGCGCGGCAGAACGTGCAGAACGGCGCAGTGACCGAAGGCTATGGCGCCGACCGGCAGGAAGTCATCCGCCTGCTCAACGAAGCGCTGGCCACCGAATTGGTCTGCGTACTGCGCTACAAGCGTCACTACTTCATGGCCTCCGGCCTCAAGGCCAGCGTGGCGGCCAGTGAGTTCCTCGAACACGCGAACCAGGAAGCCGAACACGCCGACAAACTCGCCGAGCGCATCGTGCAGTTGGGCGGCGAGCCGGAGTTCAACCCCGACCTGTTGACCCGCAACTCCCACGCCCAGTACGTCGCGGGCAATACCCTCAAGGAAATGGTGTACGAAGACCTGGTGGCCGAACGGATCGCCATCGACAGCTACCGGGAAATCATCCAGTACATCGGCGAAAAAGACCCGACCACCCGGCGCATCTTCGAAGACATCCTGGCCCAGGAAGAAGAGCATGCCGATGACATGGCCGATATCCTGGCCGATCTGTAATAGCCTTCAGGGCCCCAATCGCGAGCAAGCTCGCTCCCACATTTTGACCGCATTCTTGCAGACGGAATGCGGTCCCCTGTGGGAGCGAGCTTGCTCGCGATGAGGCCAGCCACCTCACCGCACAACCGGGCTACCGGCTAGGCTTGACCGTCACCGGCGCCTTGCCCGCCTTCATCTGCTCCAGCAGCGGCGCGCACTGGTTCGGCTCCCCCCCACTGGGCGCCACCAGCGCCAGCAACCCGGCCGCCGGCGCGGCGATCACGCCCAACGCCACCATCCCGGCACCGCGCAGCATCAGGGGCACGGCCTTGACGCCAGCGGCGGGCTTGGCGAACGGGCCGCGCACGTACAACGGCGAGCGCAGGGAAATCAGACGCCAGCCCTTGGACTCGGGGGTGATGGTCAGGTCCAGTTGTTCACTCGCCATGTTCGCCGTGCCGTCGATGTAGATGATCGCGTTCTCCGTGTCGAACACGAACAGCCGCGTGGTCGCCAGGCCCGTCTTGATATCGAAGTCCGCCGCCGCACAATTGATCTTCACTTCTTTGTCGCCAAAGATTTTTCCCACCACGTAGTTGCCGACGTTCAGTCCCGCCAACTCCATCAATTCCCGACTGATGGCGCCATCGTTGATGAGCATTTTCAGCGTGCCATTGGCCGTGCCCAGCAGTGCCGCCACCGAATTGCCGCGCCCGGCGATGTCGGCATCGCCGTTCAATTCGCCGAAACTGGTTTTCATCGGTTCAAAACCCGGGAACAGTTGCTTGAGCTTGAACCCCCGCGCCGTCAGCTTCGCCTGGCCTTCAAGGGGCTGGGTGTGCCCGTTGAGGCGGATCTGCGCATCAAGGCGGCCACCGGCCACGCCGAAGCGCAGGGGTTCCAGGCTCAACTGGCCATCATTGAGCACCAGGTGGGTATAAAGATCGCTGAACGGCAACTGCTCGCTGTGAACGATGCGTTTGCCGGTGAACTCCACATCGGCGTCCATCACGCTCCAGCGCTCGGTGCGGAACTCTTCCACGGGCAAGACCTTGTCGGTCGGTTGTTTGCTGGCGCCGCCCCGGGCCTTTTGCTCGGCATTGGAGTCCGCACCGATCAGCGGCGCCAGGTCGCTGAACAGCAGTTGATTGGAGACCAGCGCACCACTGAGTTTCGGCCGCGGCTGGCTGGCGACATAGGCCAGGTCGCCATGGATATCGCTGTCGCCGATCTTGCCGTTGAACGCCTCGTAGCGGAACAGCGCCCCACCCGGCTCATGCAGCTTGGCAATCAAGCGGCCATCGGTGGTGTAAGGCGGCGAATCCGGCAAGGTCACGCCGGTCAGCGGGTAAAGATGAGCGAGGCTTTTGCCGGCCAGCTTCAGGCGCAAGTCCAGGGCCCCGAGGTTCAGCGGGTCGGTGAGGGTGCCAGCCAGTTCGATGCGAGTGTCGCCGATCTTCGCCTGGGCCTGGAGTGGAAAGGGTTGTGACGCATCCTGCAACGCCAGCAAGCCACCGACCTTGCCGGAGCCGGTCAGGTTTTGCCCGTGATACTGCCCGTTGACCTTGAAGGCGAACGCATAGTCCTGCGGCGTCGCGCCTTGGTCCTGGGCTTTTTTGGCGGCCTTGTCGCCAACAATGTCGCTGAACGGAATGGGTTTGCCCAACGGATCGATCAACAGGTCGAGCCGGGTCTTGAGCGTCTGGTCGTCGAGGGTGACGTGGCCCTTGTCGAAGCCGATGGCGCCGATGTCCACCACCCAGTTGGACGGCTCGGCGTCCGGGTCCTTCGGGTCGAACTGGAAGGTCCAGTTGGCGCGACCGTCCGCCAGGCGTTGCAGGTTGGCGTTAGGCTCCGTCAGGTCGATGCGCGGAATCGCCACTCTCCGGGCCAGCAAGGCCAAAGGCGAAACGCGTAGCTCGACACGCTTGAGCGTGACCATTTGCGGGGTTTTCGACCAATCCGGGTTACCCAGGCTCAAGTCTTCGGCCACCACATGGGGCCACGGCAACCAGGCGCGCCAGCCACCTTCCCCCGGTTCGCGCTGCCAGACCACCGCCAGGTTGCCGTTGATGGCGAAGGGGCGATGCAACTCCTCGGAAACCTTGGCATTGAGCGGGGGCTTGATGCGGTTCCAGTCGAAGAACGCGATGACCAGGACCAGCACCGCCAGCAGGACAACAAGGCTGGCAAAGCTCCAGACGAGGATTTTCGAGGTGCGCGTCATGCACAAAACTCCTGATGACAAGTCAGCGTCCGCTACCGCGACGCCTTGGGAAACACGAACCTGTAGACGGTTCGCCATGAAGCGTTGGACTGGTAGAACCGCCAACAGGTGCCGATGAACGGCACAAAAAATCCCAGGATCCTGACCGAACAGCCAAAAAACTGTTACCGCAGCCGCCCATTTGCGAGGCAGTGATGGGTACAAAATACCCACTGCGGTGCAAAACAATACCTCGGAAACGCCCGTTCTAGAGCCTTCGCCCCGAACAATCAATTCTGTTGATTATTACCATTGCGTTTATGAACTTTTATATCGACTTATCGAGAGTAGCATTGCCCTCGTACCCACTTTATCGCCCTCCCAAGGAGCAACGATCATGAAACGCCAATTACTGATGAGCCTGTCCCTTTCACTGCTGGCCTCCACTGCCTTCGCACTGCCAGCCTCCGAACAAGCTACACCACAGGTCAAGGACAGCCATTCTGTCTACAGCCAGACTGTTGCCGAAGGTGGCCGTGATCGTCTGGAAGAAAAAGGTCTGGCCGAGGACGGTTATGACCGCACCAAGCAAAGCGATACCGTTGCAGCTGATGGCTCCGACCGCACCCCAGGCCAAACCTTGGCAGCCGACGGTTCCGACCGCACCCCAGGCCAAACCTTGGCAGCCGACGGTTCCGACCGCACCCCAGGCCAGACCCTCGCCGAAGACGGTTCTTCTCGCACTAAAATGGGCGATACCGTGGCCGAAGGCGGTGGTGACCGCGTGATCGAACGCAACGGCACAGTGAGCTGAGCCCATGGTGGCCCAGAAAAAAGCCCGATTCCTGCAATCGGGCTTTTGACTTTTCAAACCCCTCGTTTTTCCCGCCCGCCTCCTCTCTACCGTTCGACGTCGGCAAAGCCGATTTGCTAGAGTGCGTCGCTCCCGTGAATCAGAAGTCAGCCTTGCGATGCTGCCCCGCGCCGAACAGAAACAACAGACCCGAATTGCCCTGATGGACGCAGCCCGCCATTTGATGGAGTGCGGCCGGGGCTTCGGCAGCCTGAGCCTGCGGGAGGTCGCCAGGACGGCAGGCATCGTGCCCACCGGGTTCTACCGGCACTTCGAAGACATGGACCAACTGGGCCTGGCATTGGTCAGCGAAGTCGGCCAGACCTTCCGCGAGACCATCCGCCTGGTACGCCACAACGAATTCGTCATGGGCGGCATTATCGATGCGTCGGTGCGGATCTTTCTCGATGTGGTGCAAGCCAACCGATCCCAATTCCTGTTCCTGGCCCGCGAGCAATACGGCGGCTCCCTGCCGGTGCGCCAGGCCATCGCCCAATTGCGCGAAGGCATCAGCTCGGACCTGGCCGCCGACCTGGCCTTGATGCCCAAGCTGCAGCACCTGGACCTGGCCGCCCTGGGCGTGATGGCTGACCTCATCGTCAAGAGCGTGTTCGCCACCCTGCCGGACATCATCGACCCACCGGCCCAAGCCCTCCCCGAACACCTCACGCCCCAAGCGAAGATTACCCAGCAACTGCGGTTCATCTTCATTGGCCTCAAACATTGGCAAGGGTTGGGCAGTACCGAATAACCCCCGAATGTACCCACTGTGGGAGCGAGCTTGCTCGCGATTGCGGTCTGTCAGCGGCATCAATGCTGACTGACCCACCGCTATCGCGAGCAAGCTCGCTCCCACAGTTTTTTGTGCAAGCCGCAAAATGGTGCGCAACACCCCGGAGTGCACCAATATGGCACGCAATCCGCCCCATCCTGAAACGCCATCCCAGCTATTTCCTACACCTTCTTCGATTGGCAAGCCCCTTGCTCTAAACACAGCACTGTTCATTGCTGGAAGCACTCCGATGCTGGTGATCCACCGCAGAATCGACACTCAACCGCGCTGGGACGCCGAGCTGCACCTGACCTTCGACGCCCGTAGCAAAAGCCGCCTGCGCTGTTTCAGTGCCGAAGGTGAAGACGTGGGATTGTTCCTGGAACGAGGCCAGCCGCCGCTGTACGACGGCGAATGCCTGCAGGCCGAAGACGGGCGCATCGTGCGCGTCTGCGCCCGCGCCGAACAATTGCTGCACGTCACCTGCGCCAACGCCTTCGAACTGACCCGCGCCGCCTATCATCTGGGCAATCGCCACGTGGCCCTGCAAGTGGGCGATGGCTGGCTGCGCCTGCTGGACGACTACGTGCTCAAGGCGATGCTCGAGCAACTGGGCGCCAGCGTCGAATCCATCGAAGCCCCGTTCCAGCCAGAACACGGTGCCTATGGCGGCGGCCATCATCATTCCCGGCACGGCGACGAAGACTTCAACTACGCGCCGCGCCTGCATCAGTTTGGCGTGCGCACATGAACCCGGCCTGGGCGCTGCTGCGTCTGGCCAGCCCGCAGTTGCCGATTGGCGGCTACAGCTATTCCCAGGGGCTGGAGATGGCGGTGGACAATGGCCAGGTGAAAAACCCCGACGACGCCCGGCGCTGGATCAGCGATCAATTGCTGTTGAACCTGGCACGCTTCGAAGCACCCTTGCTGCTGGCGCACTGCACCGCAGCCGCCGCTGACGATTGGGACGCGCTGCTGCAACATTGCGAAGAGCACCGCGCCAGCCGGGAAACCCGCGAGCTGTATCAGGAGAGCCGGCAGATGGGCTACTCGTTGCAGCAATTGCTCACAGGCCTGCCGGAACTCGACCACGCCGCGCGAGGCTTTCTCGAACAGCGCAGCGAGCCGCATCTGGCGCTGGGCTGGGCCCTGGCCGCCCGCGCCTGGCAGATCGCCCCCCAGGACGCCCTCGCCGCCTGGCTGTGGAGTTGGCTGGAAAACCAACTGGCGGTGCTGATGAAAACCCTGCCCCTGGGCCAACAAGCGGCCCAGCGCCTGACCAGTGAACTGCTGCCGCTGTTGCAACAGGCCCAGCACAACGCCTCGAACATCGACCCCGATCATTACGGCAGCGCCGCGTTTGGCCTGTCCCTGGCGTGCATGGCCCATGAGCGCCAGTACAGCCGCCTGTTCCGTTCCTAGGAGACACACATGAATACACAACCTCTGCGCGTCGGTATCGGCGGCCCGGTGGGCTCCGGCAAGACCGCCCTGACCCTGGCCCTGTGCCTGGCTCTACGTGAACGCTACAACCTGGCGGTGGTCACCAATGACATCTACACCCGCGAAGACGCCGACTTCCTGGTGCGCAACGAGGCCCTGGCGCCGGAGCGGATCATCGGCGTGGAAACCGGCGGCTGCCCGCACACGGCGATTCGCGAAGATGCCTCGATCAACCTTGAAGCGGTGGACCAGTTGAACCGGCGCTTCCCGGGCCTGGACCTGATCCTGGTGGAATCGGGCGGCGACAACCTGTCGGCGACCTTCAGCCCCGAGCTGTCGGACCTGACGATCTATGTGATCGACGTCTCGGCCGGCGACAAGCTGCCGCGCAAGGGCGGGCCGGGCATCTGCAAATCCGACCTGCTGGTCATCAACAAAATCGACCTGGCCCCCCTGGTGGGCGCGTCCCTGGAGATGATGGACAGCGACACCCGGCGTATGCGCAACGGCAAGCCTTTCGTGTTCAGCAACCAGAAGACCGGCCAAGGCCTGGACGACATCATCGCCTTCATCGAGCGCCAGGGCCTGCTGAGCGCTGCCTGATTTTTCGACTGACAACAAGGAAGCTTATCCATGACGTTCAAACGCATTCTCGGCGCCCTCGCCCTGCTGCTGACCCCGGCCCTGGCCTTCGCTCACCCCGGCCACGGCGACAACGGGCTGATCGCCGGCCTCGGCCATCCCATCGGCGGGCTCGACCATTTGCTGGCGATGCTGGCGGTTGGTCTGTGGGCTGCACAACAACAAGGCGCCGCGCGCTGGGCACTGCCATGCACCTTCGTCGGTACGATGCTGCTTGGCGGCCTGCTGGGCTTTGAAGGCCTGGACCTGCCAGCGCTGGAAAGCGGCATCGCCGCCTCGGTGCTCGCCCTGGGCCTGGCGGTGGCACTGGCGGTGCGTCCGCCGTTGAGCCTGGCGGTCGGTGCAACCGCTCTGTTTGCGCTGTTCCATGGCGTGGCCCATGGCTTGGAACTGCCGGACATGTCGAGCCCGTGGGCCTATGCGGCAGGCTTCGTCGCGGCCACGGCGGCGCTGCATGGCGCAGGTTTTGCGCTGGTGCGGGTGTTGCCGCAAGCGGCGGCGCCATTGGTCAGGTTGGCCGGGGCGGCTTCGGCGGGGGCTGGGGTTTGGTTGTTGGCGAGCTGATTCTTTAGCGCCTGCCTGGCCGCCATCGCGAGCAAGCTCGCTCCCACAGTCTGTTCGGGCTTCCACACTTTGATCGGTGGCCCTTGTGGGAGCGAGCTTGCTCGCGATGACGGACTTACAAGCGCCATCTCTCTGGAGTCGGT
>NZ_JACNDD010000106.1:0-24229 GCF_017351395.1 Pseudomonas sp. FW305-28 | reverse complement strand
TGGGAGCGAGCTTGCTCGCGATGACGGTCCTACGGTGAACGACTGCACTTTTATGAAGCCGCAGGCGGGGTGATCGCACCATCGCAAGGCAGTTGGCGGTGCCTGCGAAACGGCGCAGGAGGCTGGTCAGCTTGCGGTGACTGAGCCGGCGGTTTCGCGGCCAGGCCCGCTCCCACAGGGGATCGTCGGCGAATTCGAGGTTGTGAATCCATTGCGGATGAGGTTTGGCACGCTCGCTGCAAGAGGCTATTCAGGCCCACCGTGAACACAGTCGAGTGGGCAGCCCCGTCGGTCAACGAAGATCGAGCGCCAGCAGGCCGGGGGACAACGGTAGGTCAGGGCGCAGTCGCCGGGCCGATACCGCACAGAACAGGCAAAGACGCCTGGAACCGCAAGGTTTCAGGCGTCTTTTTTTTGCTTTCAAAATCGTGATGGGCTTTTGTCGGGTGCTTTTTATGAATTCCAACGTTGCTTCTCTGAACAAGCTGCAAACGCTGATCGTGATCGGCAATGGCATGGTCGGCCATCACTGCGTCGAGCAACTGATCGAACGCGGTGCCCTCAATCATTACCACGTGCATGTGTTCAGCGAAGAGCCGATGCGTGCCTACGACCGCGTGCACCTGTCCGAATACTTCTCCGGGCGTGATGCCGAGTCCCTGGCCCTGGGCGAAGCGTCGTTGTACCAGACCCCTGGCGTCACGTTGCACTTGGGCGTACCCGTGCTGGAAATCGACCGCCAGGCGCGCCAGGTCGTCACTGCCCGGGAGCGCCTCAGCTACGACAAGCTGGTGCTCGCCACCGGTTCCTACCCGTTCGTGCCTCCGATCCAGGGCGCCGAGGGTGACTCTTGCCTGGTCTACCGCACCCTCGAAGACCTGGATGCGATCCGCGCCGCTGCCAGCAATGCCCGCCGCGGCGTGGTGGTCGGTGGCGGCCTGCTGGGCCTGGAAGCGGCCAACGCCCTCAAGACCCTGGGCCTGGAAGCCCATGTGGTGGAATTCGCGCCACGGCTGATGCCAGTACAGTTGGACACTCAGGGCGGCTTGGCCCTCAAGGCGCGCATTGAAAGCCTGGGCGTCGGCGTGCACCTGTCCAAGGGCACCCAGTCCATCAGCGCCGGCGAGCAGTACCGTTATCGGATGAATTTCGGCGACGACGATTTCCTGGAAACCGACCTCATCGTGTTTTCCGCCGGTATTCGCGCCCAGGATGCCCTGGCACGCCAGAGCGACCTGCAGATCGGCCCGCGCGGCGGCGTGGTGATCGACGATCATTGCCAGAGCAGCGATCCGGACATCTACGCCATCGGCGAATGCGCAGCCTGGAACGGCAGCATTTTCGGCCTGGTCGCCCCGGGCTACCAGATGGCCCGCAACGTCGCGGCCCGGCTGTGCGGCGAAAGCGCTGAAGCCTTCACCGGCGCCGACATGTCCACCAAGCTCAAGTTGCTGGGCGTGGACGTCGGCTCCATCGGTGATGCCCATGGCAACACTCCAGGTTCGCGCAGCTTCCAGTTCATCGACGAAACCAGCGCCAGCTACCGGCGGCTGGTGGTGGACGCCACCGGCAAGCGCGTGATCGGCGCGGTGCTGGTGGGGGACAACAGCTACTACGACACCTTGCTGCAATACATGCAGAACGGCATCGCCTTGCCCAAGGATGCCGCCAGCCTGATCCTGCCATCGTCCGAAGGCGCCCCGACCCTGGGCCCGGCGGCGTTGCCCGAAACCGCGACGATTTGCTCGTGCCACAACGTCACCAAGGGCTCGATCTGCTCGGCCATCGACGGCGGCTGTACCGATCTCGGCCAGCTCAAATGCGACACCAAGGCCGGTACCGGTTGCGGTGGTTGCGCGGCCCTGGTCAAGCAAGTGTTCGAGCACGAATTGATTGCCCGCGGCGTCAGCGTCGACAAGAGCCTGTGCGAACACTTCGCCTACACCCGCCAGGAGTTGTATGCGCTGGTGCGCGTTGAAGGCATCATCAGTTTCGAAGAACTGCTGGCCAAGCACGGTCGTGGTCACACCGGCTGCGACCTGTGCAAGCCGGCGGTGGGCTCGATCCTGGCGTCGTGCTGGAACCAGCCGATCATGGACCCATCCCTGGTGGCGCTGCAGGACACCAACGACACCTTCATGGCGAACATGCAGAAAAACGGCACCTACTCGGTGGTGCCGCGCATCGCCGGTGGGGAAATCACCGCCGACAAACTCATCGCCATCGGCGTGGTCGCGAAGAAATACGACCTCTACACCAAGATCACCGGCGGCCAGCGCATCGACCTGTTCGGCGCCCAGTTGCACCAGTTGCCGGACATCTGGGCCGAGCTGATCGAAGCCGGTTTCGAAACCGGCCATGCCTACGGCAAATCCACCCGTACGGTGAAATCCTGCGTGGGCAGTACCTGGTGCCGCTACGGCGTGCAGGACAGTGTGCAGATGGCTCTGACCATCGAAGATCGCTACAAAGGCCTGCGCTCGCCGCACAAGCTCAAGTTTGCGGTGTCCGGTTGCACCCGCGAGTGCGCCGAGGCCCAGAGCAAGGACGTCGGCGTGATCGCCACCGAGAAGGGCTGGAACCTCTACGTGGCTGGTAACGGCGGCATGCGTCCCCGTCACGCCGAGCTGTTCGCCACGGACTTGGATGATGCCACGCTGATCCGCTACATCGACCGTTTCCTGATGTTCTACATCCGCACCGCCGACAAACTGCAACGGACCTCGGTCTGGCGCGAAAGCCTGGAAGGCGGCCTGGACTACCTCAAGGACGTGATTATCCACGACAGCCTGGGCCTGGGCGCCGAGCTTGAAGCCCAGATGCAACTGGTGGTCGACCGCTACGAATGCGAATGGGCCAACGCCTTGAAGGACCCGGACAAACTCAAGCGTTTCCGCACCTTCGTCAACGACAAGCGCGGCGATCCGGACGTTCACTTCGTCCGCGAGCGCGGCCAGCGTCGACCGGTTCACGCCCATGAACTCCACCTGATTCCCGTTACCGAGGAGGTGCTCTGATGAGCCAGTCAAACGTCGTTCGTATTCCCGCCCGCGATGTCGCCCAGGAGCCCTTGCAGTGGCGCGCCCTGTGCAGCCGCGCCGACCTGGTGCCCAACTCCGGCGTGGTCGCCTGGCACGACGGCAGCCAAGTGGCGTTGCTCTATCTGCCGGAACATGAGGACAGGCCGCTGTACGCCATCGACAACCGCGACCCCAAGTCTGGTGCGAACGTCATCGGCCGCGGTTTGCTGGGCAGCATCAAGGGTGACCTGGTGATTGCCTCGCCGATGTACAAGCAGCATTTTCGCCTGGAAGACGGCCATTGCCTGGAGTACCCGGAACAAAGCCTGCGGGTGTGGCCGGTGCGCTTGAATGGCGATGTGGTGGAGATTGGCGAAGACTGATCCGTGAGTTGAAAGCTGAATGAAAACCTGTGGGAGCGAGCTTGCTCGCGATGGTGGTGCATCAGTCGACAAGCCTGCTGCTGACCCAACGCTATCGCGAGCAAGCTCGCTCCCACAGGGGATGTTTTAACTGACAGCATGATGTTCGAACATGCCTTTGGCTGAATGTGGGGATGAACAATGAAAACCGCTGCCCAACTGGTGAGACTCAAGAGTGTGCAGAACCAGCAGGTCCACAGCATCGCGCCGGAGCAGACGGTGCTCGAAGCGCTGCAGATCATGGCCGAAAAAAATGTTGGCGCGCTGCCGGTGATCGAGGACGGCCAGGTGGTAGGCGTGTTCAGCGAGCGGGACTACGCGCGCAAGATGGTGCTCAAGGGGCGGTCGTCGGTGGGTACGACGGTGCGCACCATCATGAGCGCCCCGGTGGTCACCGCCGACAGCCAGCAGAGCATCGACCGCTGCATGGAAGTCATGACCGACAGCCACTTGCGGCACTTGCCGGTGCTGGATAACGGGCAGTTGATCGGCCTGCTGTCCATTGGCGACCTGGTGAAAGAGGCGATTGTCGAGCAGGCGGACCTGATCCGGCAGTTGGAACACTACATTCGCGGGCACTGAGCCCACCGTTCAGCCCAGCATCAGCAACTGCCGGATCAGATTCGGCGTGCTGCCGGTCCAGCGCTTGAACGAGCGACGGAAGTTCGCCGTATCGTTGAAGCGCAAGTACTGCGCCACTTCCTCGTTACTGAACCCCTTGACCTGATACAGATACAAAGCCACGTGGGTGTGCACCCGGTCGACCTGTTGCTGGAACCCGGTGTGGTGCTTGTGCAACTTGCGCTTGAGGGTCGCCGGGCTCATGGCGAAGGCCTGGGCGGTTTGTTCCAGGCTTGGCGTCTGCTGCACATGGGCGTGCAGGTAGTCGTAGAGGCAATCCAGGAAGCTTGACGCGAAGCCCAGTTGGTTGAGCTGGTCCAGGGCTTCGACCCGTGCCACCTGGCCGGCGGTGGCCGACACGTTGGGCCAGGGCTGGGCGAGGCAGTGGCGGGGCAGGCGCATCAGGTCCAGGGGGCGGTCGAATTGTGTGTGCTCGCCCAGGTGTACCCAATACTGCTCGACGTAGCGCGGCTCGCTGTGGCGAAAACTGCACTGCCAGGGCAGGCGTTCACCGCTGAGCCAGGCGCTCATCGCCACCATCGAGGTCATGCTCGCCTCCAGCACGAAGCGCCATTGTTCCCCGGCACCGCAGCTGTCCAGCCAATGGACATAGGCGTAGTGCTCGTCCAGCAACAGGCGCGGGGCTGCCAACGGGCTGAGCAGCGCCTGCTGGTCGATCAGGCTTTGCAGGGCCTGATGCAGATTCTGTGCGTGGCGCAAGGCGTGGCTCGCGGGTCCGTAGTGGCCGGGCAACAGCCGCTGGCCAAACAGGAAGCTGCTGTCGCTGGCATCCAGCAGGCGCCGGCTGTTGTCGATCAGGCCGAGGAATTGCTGCGGGCTGATGCGGCTCTGTCCGGCGAGGATATCGTCATGGAACAATCCGGTGCCGCGCAGGAGGCGATGGCTGTCGATGTCCCGCGACAACGCCAGGTCGATCAGCGCGGCAGGCTGATAGTGCCCCGGAATGAAGCGGCTGTCGGTTTCGTACCAGCAGGTCTTGAGCGTCATGCGCTTTTCGCCAGCGTGGTCCGGGACTGGGCCAGTGCCAGGTTCAGGCGTTTGAGCAAAGCGTCGGGGGCTTCGTCGAACGCCATCACCACCGCCGTGCTGGCGGCCAGTTGCAAGCGCTCGCCGTGTTGCCGGGTCTTGTGGGCCAGGCTGCGCACCGCGATTTCCAGTTCCAGGGCCAGGCGCCGGGCCTGGCTCTCGCCGGTGTCCGGCAGCAGCACCACGAAGCGATCGCCGGCCAGGCGGCACAGCAGGTCCTGGCGACGCAGGTTCAAGACCAGCAACTGACTGATCGCTTGCAGCACCGCATCGCCTTCGCCGTGGCCGAAGCGTTGGTTGATGGCGGTGAAGTTGTCCAGATCCAGGGCCAGCAACGACAGTGGCTGCTGGCGGCGCCGAGTGTCTTCCAGGCTGGCGGACAGTTCGTGCTTGAGAAAGTCGGCGCCCCCCAACGGCGTGAGCTTGTCGAACAGGCGGTGCTCACGGAACAGTCGCTCGCGCTTCTCCATTTGCCCGTTGATCGCCAGCTGTTCGCGGTGCCAGTGATAGATGCCGAGGGTCAGCAGGATCATGCCCACCGGCATGGGCCCGGATTCGAGCCAGTGATCCCAAGTGATGCTGTCGGGCAAGCGGATGAATTCGTCGAGGCTGTCGATCCACCAGGAAAAGAAGATGCAGCCCAGGCCCAGGACCAGGTAGTTGGTCACCCGCCCGGCCGGGCGGCTTTTCAATACCAGCCCCAGCCAGACCAGCGCCAGCAACGCCGAGCCACCTTCGCCGAGAATATCCAGCCAGACCCATTCGGCAATGGGTTTGAGTTCGCCGCTGGCCAAATGCAGGATCAGCCCGAGGTTGGCCCCCAGCAGAAGCAGGGCGAGTTTGAAGCGATGCGGGCGAAGCACGGAGAACATGGCCGAAGTCCTTTGCCAGAAGCGGAATGCGGCCCAGCACAGCAGATGGATGTGACAGTGCGGTGACGGCGGGTAACGGGGTGGGGGAGGTCGAATCAGCTCATCGGTCATCCGGTTTTTTTGCGACAACACTGCCCCTGTGGCGAGGGAGCTTGCTCCCGCTCGACTCTGTAGGAGCTGGCGAAGCCTGCGATCTTTTGATTTTTCGCTTGAGATTCAAGTGATTGGGGAAAGATCGCAGCCTCGTTGCACTCGACAGCTCCTACGGGCGCGCCCCAGCGGGAGCAAGCCCCCTCGCCACGGAGTTTCCGAGCGTGGTTCCAGCAGGTCATTTCAGCTCATTCCGGCTCGCCAACCCCGCTAAATCAGCCGATTGCAGCCCCTCCAGCCAACCCCTGTCACAGAACCGTCATTCCCCACCCCTAGCGTGCCCTCCCAGTTGCCGGGCCACTGCCTGGCGGATTTCCGGATTCCTGGGGAGGATCACCATGTACCACCGCACAAGCACCGCCGGGCTCGTCGGTTTCACCTTCACCGCGTTGGCGATGGCCATTGCCAGCGAACGACTGAGTGCCGCCGAGCAAGCGGCCGGCGCCACTGAACACGTTGAAGTGGTCGGCCAGGCGGCGAGTATCGACCAGGCCCTCAAGGAGCAGCGCAGCGCCGACAGCATCAAGAGCGTGGTGCACGCCGACGGCGTGGCGCAGTTGCCGGATGAAAACGTCGCCGAAGCGGTGCAGCGCCTGCCCGGTGTCAGCGTCGAGCGCGACCAGGGCGAAGGCCGGTTTGTCAGCGTGCGAGGCCTGGGGCCGGACCTCAACAGCGTGACCATCAACGGCACCCTGGTGCCGGCTCCGGAAAGCGAGCGTCGCGCCGTTGCCTTGGATGTGTTGCCCTCGGAACTGGTGCAATCGTTGTCGGTGATCAAGACCCTGACGCCGGACATGGACGCCAACTCCCTGGGCGGCACGGTGGATGTGAAAAGCCTCTCGGCCTTCGACCACAAGGGGCTGTTCTACACCGGCAGCAGCGAAGCCAGCTATGACAAGAACACCAGCCAGACCAGCCCGAAATTCTCCGGCGCCATCAGCGACCGTTTCAGCCTTGGCGATGGTATCGACAACTTTGGCGTGGCCGCGGCGCTGAGCTGGCAGAAGCGCGACTTCGGTTCGGACAACGTCGAAACCGGCGGTGCCTGGGACTTCGCGCAGGGCTCACGCCTCGAAGAGTTCGAACAGCGCGACTACGACATCCGCCGCGAGCGGGCCGGTGGCGGCTTGAACTTCGACTACAAGCCCGATGACTTCAGCAGCTATTACCTGCGCACGCTGTACAGCCGCTACAAGGACAGCGAAACCCGCAACGCCGCCAGCATCGCCTTTGAAGACCCGCAAGCCGCCGGTCAACTGGGGGACGCCGAGGGCGAGCGCAAGCTCAAGCAACGTGAAGAAACCCAGGAAATCCAATCCTACGTACTCGGTGGCGAGCGCCTGTTCGGTCTCTGGACCCTGAGTGGCCAGGGCGGCTACAGCCAATCCAGTGAAGACAGTCCCGGTCATATTGCCGGGGCTACCTTCGAAGGCATCGATGGTTTCAACGGTGGTTTCTACGACAACGACAAGCCGCGGCCGATCATCGGCTCGGGGTTCTACGATCCGGCCAGCTTCAGCCTCGACAAGGTGGACTGGGAAGCGCAGAAGACCACCGACACCGAGAAGAACCTGCGCCTGGACCTGGCCCGGGACTATGACTTCAGCGGCTATGCGTCCCAAGTCAAATTCGGTGGCAAAGTCAGCCGGCGGGACAAGGACAACGACCTGGACGCCTGGGTCTACGAGGATTTCGACGACCTGGGTTTCACCGACGAGCAGCTGAACCTCGGGCGGTTCCAGAAAGGCACCGTGGACTACCGTCTCGGTCGCTTCGGCCCGGGCATCAGCGCCGATGCCATCAAGCAGTTGCTGGGCGGCCTGAACCGCGACGAGTTTTTCGACGAGCAAGAGTCACGAGTCAACGACTTCAAGATGAGCGAGGACATCAATGCCGCGTACCTGATGAACACCGTCGACATCGATGACTGGCGCTTCATCGCGGGCATGCGCTACGAAGGTACCGAATTCGAAGCCAAGGGCAGCGGCGCGACTGACGGGGTCTTCACCGATACCGAGACCCGTCGCAAGTATCACCACTGGTTGCCGGGCCTGCACGCGCGCTACCAATTGGACAAGAACACCCAGGTGCGTGCGGCCTGGACCAAGTCCGTGGTGCGTCCAACCTTCGGGCAATTGGCGCCAGGTTTTGTCATCGACGATGACGAGGCCACTTTCGGCAACCCGGAGCTCAAGCCGCTGGAATCGAGCAACCTGGACCTGGGGATCGAGCATTTCATGGGCCACGCCGGCACGGTCTCGGCCTTCGTGTTCTACAAGGACATCAAGCATTTCGTCTACAACACCGACCTGGCCGGTACGGGCGCCTGGACCGATTTCTCAGAAGCCCACAGCTACGCCAACGGCGACAGCGCCAAGCTGTACGGCCTGGAGTTGGCCTACTCGCAAAAATTCGACTGGCTGCCGGCCCCCTGGAACGGGCTGCTGTTGGGGGCCAACACCACCTTCAGCCGTTCGGACGCCGAGATCGAAGGTTTCGACCAGGCCAGCGGTACCCAGCGCAAGCGCAGCATCGACCTGCCGAACCAGTCGGACACGGTCGGCAACCTGATGCTGGGTTGGGAAAACGACAAGCTGAGCCTGCGGCTGTCGGCCAACTACAAGTCAGCGTACCTGTTCGAACTGGCGTCCATCGGCGACCGCGACCATGACCTGCACGTAGACGCCCAGACCTTCGTCGATTTCAGCGCGCGTTACTCGCTGACCAAGAACCTGCAAGTCAGCCTCGAGGCCCAGAACCTCACCGACGAGTCGTATTTCGTCTACACCGGCCACCGTTCCTATAACGGCCAGTACGAAGAGTACGGCCCGACGTACAAGCTGGGGCTGACCTTTACCCATTTCTGATTCGCGAACCTGATCACTTGTGGCAAGAGGATTTGGCTGTGGGAGCAAAGCTTGCTCGCGATGCAGGCGCCCCGGTTCCCGGGAGACCCGCGTTGTCTTCGTCGCGAGCAAGCTTTGCTCCCACAGATGAATTCCCTGGCAATAGAAGTGAGCAACAAGCCCGTTTGAGTCTGACTGAACGACAAGGATTTTTCCGTTGAACAAGATGTTTTCCTTACCCAAGCGCTGCCTACTGGCGATGGCGCTCAGCCTGGCATCAGCCGCCGCCCTGGCAGCTGCTTCAGCGCCCAAGCTAAAACTGCAACCCTGGCCTCAAGCCCAGGCGCTGTCTCTCAACGCCTTGGCATTCCTGCCTGGCGCTGCAACCACCGAACGACTGGCCAGTGCCCGCGAGGGCCTGTTCTTGCTCGATGGCCAAGGGCGCGAGCTGACGCGCCTGAAAGGTGCCTTCGAGGGCCTCGACAGTCGGCTCTTGGGCGCCAACGTGCTGGTCGCCAGCCTCGACAGCGAGCGCCAGCAAGCCATGGTCGTCAGCCTAGACCCACAAAACCATCAGTGGGGCACGCCGCTGTACCTGCCCACGCGAGACTTCCCGGTAAACGGCCTGTGCCTGTACCGCGACGAGGCGAGCAACCTGTTTGTGTTCCTGGTGGGGGAAGAGGGCAAGGGCGAGCAATGGCTGGTGGGCGCCGGCGAACGGTTGGGCGCGACCGCCCAACGGGTGCGTGGCTTGCCACTGCCGCCGGACGCCAAGACCTGCCAAGTGCAGGACGCCAGCCAGCAATTGTTCGTCAACGAAGAACGGATCGGCTGGTGGGCCTACCCGGCATCCTCCGAGGCTGAGACCGTGCGGGTGCCGGTGGCGATGCGTGCACCGTTCGGCGACATCCAGCAGGCGGCCGGCGCCTTGGCGGTATTGCCCGGTGGCGTATTGGGCCTCGATCCAGAGGCTGTGCAATTGCACCTGTATCAACAGGACGGCAAAGGCTGGACACCCCGCGCCACGCTGTCGCTGCCGGGCCTGAAGGAACCGGAAAGCCTGGCGGCACGCCGGACGAAAACCGGTATCGAGGTGCTGCTGCGCGACGATGACGACGGGCGCCTGTATCAGGGAGAACTCAACTGGCAACCCACGCCCATGCCCTTGCCGCCGGTACTGCCCACGGTGGCTGCCATCGCCCAGAGCGAGCCGGTGGCCCGCCAGGGCGATGCCGCGGATGACCCGGCGATCTGGGTGCATCCGACCACGCCGGGCTTGAGCCGGGTGTTGGGCACCAACAAAAAGCAAGGCCTGCTGGCCTACGACCTGCAAGGAAAGTTGCTGCAGGAGCTGCCGGTCGGGCGCCTGAACAACGTCGATGTGCGGGCGAACTTCAAGCTGGGCACGCAAACCGTCGATCTGGCGGTGGCCAGCAACCGTGATCGCAACAGCTTGAGCCTGTTCAGTATCGACCGCGCCAGTGGCGAGTTGCGCGAAGCGGGGGAGATTGCGACGTCATTGAAGGACATCTACGGCATCTGCCTGTTCCAGCCCGCCGAAGGTGAGCTGTACGCCTTCGCCAACGGCAAGGACGGGCGCTTTGCGCAGTACCGCCTGAGCGCGCCGGACGGCGTGGTGCACGGCCAGTTGGTGCGCCAGTTCAGCGTCGACAGCCAGCCCGAAGGCTGCGTGGCCGATGAGCAGCGCCAGCGCTTGTTTCTCGGTGAGGAGGATGTGGGGGTCTGGGCGATGGATGCCCGGGCCGACCAGCCGGCGACCTTGAGCAGTGTGATCAAGGTTGGCCCGTCGTTGCACGCTGACGTCGAGGGCATGGCCTTGTACCAGGCCAAGGGTCGCGACTACCTGGTGATCTCCAGCCAAGGCAACGACAGCTACCTGGTGCTCGATGCCGAGCCTCCGTTCGCCGTGCGGGGCGCGTTCCGGGTCGGCCTGAATGCGGCTGCGGGCATTGATGGTGCGTCGGAGACCGACGGCCTGGAAGTGACCTCGGTGAACCTCGGCGGGCCCTGGAGCCAGGGCATGTTGGTGGTCCAGGACGGCCGCAAGCGCATGCCCGAACAGACCCAGAACTTCAAGTTCGTGCCCTGGGCCGACGTGGCGAAAGCCCTGCGTCTGCCTTGAGCGGCACTGTCATCAACCGGTCACGAACATTTCATCGAATAGCAGCCAGACAGGAGTTCTACCCATGCAAGCCACTTTGGAACACATGACAATCTGGGGCCTGATCAGTGACGCAAGTCTGCTGGTCAAGGCGGTCATGCTCACCTTGCTGCTGGCCTCGCTATTGAGCTGGTACCTGATCATCCAGCGCAGTGCCGTGCTGCAACGCAACGAGCGTCAGCTCAACGCTTTCATGCAACGTTTTCGCAGCACCCAGGACCTGTTGCCCCTGTACCGGGAACACGCACAGATACGTGAGGACGAGGGCGTCACGCCGATTTTCCAGGCAGGCTTGCTGGCCTTCACTCAGCTTAACCAGCCCTCCTGTACGCCCGAGGTGGTGCTCGAAGGCGTCGAGCGTTCGCTGCAGGTAGCGATCAGCGAACAGGAAGTGCACTTGGAGAAAGGTTTGCAGTTTCTCGCGACCGTCGGTTCGGTCAGCCCTTACATCGGCTTGTTCGGCACGGTCTGGGGGATCATGAATGCTTTCCTCGGCCTGTCCCAGGTGCAACAGGCCAGCCTTTCCACCGTGGCGCCAGGCATTGCGGAAGCGCTGATCGCCACGGCCATCGGCTTGTTCGCGGCGATCCCGGCGGTGATTGCCTATAACCGTTTTGCCGCCCGCGGCCAGACCCTGCTGACCCGTTACTACGGGTTTGGCAACGAACTGCAGGCGCGTCTGCACCGCAAGCTGCACGGCGCCCCGGTGAACCTGGCCTCGGCCGCTTGAAAGGAGAGGACAGATGCTCGTCAAGCCCCAACGCAAGCACGGTCCCAAGGCCGAGATGAACGTGGTGCCATACATCGACGTGATGTTGGTGCTGCTGGTGATTTTCATGGTCACCGCGCCGATGCTGACCCAGGGTGTAAAGATCGAACTGCCCAAGGTCGCGAGCGAAGCGCTGGTCACCGACAGTCGCCAGCAAATCCTTACTCTGTCGGTAAAGGCCGAAGGCGGTTACTACTGGAACCTGGGCGGTGAGCTGGACACCCGTCACCAGACCGACAGCGCCGTGGACCTGGAGCAGATGCGCGCCAAGGTGGCGCAGGTCGTGGCTGAGCGCAGCGACACCCAGGTGTACATCCGAGCCGATGATCATGCCGATTACGGCCGGGTCGTCGCGGCCATGGCCGCCCTGCAGCAGGGCGGCGTGAGTAACCTGGGGCTGGTGACCGAGGCGCCGCAATGACGGCGATGATCATGCACAGTCCCGCCTTGAGCGTACCCGCGTCGAGCCATCACGGTTTTTGGAGAAACAGCCTGGCGGCGGGACTGGCCGTGGCTCTGCACGCCGCAATAGCTGCGCTGTTGGTGTTGGGCTGGAACGTGGACAAGCCCGCCGCCGAAACGCCGCGGGTGTTGCGTACGCAACTGGTGATGCTGCCGGCCGCACCGGTGCCCGAGGCGCCTGCACCGGCGCCTGTCATCCCTGTTGTACCACCCGTGGCCGAACCCGCACCGCCCGCGCAAGCGCCACTTCCTGTCCCCACCAAGCCGCTTGTCGACCCGCGAGCCGCGGCGCAGAAGCTGGAACAGGCGGCGCTGGCCCGCAAACGGGTCGAGGAGCAAAAACGCGAGCAACAGGTGCAACAGCAGCAGCGTGAACGCCTGGAAAGTGAGCGGCTCAGGCAAGACGCCGAGCAGCAAGCAGCCGAACAACAGCGCCAGGCCCGGCAGGCGCAAGCACTCGCCGAGCAACGCCACGCCGAGCAGGCGCGCCAGGTCGCCACCGACAGCCGCAGCTATCAGCCCCTGAGCAAGCAAGCGCCGGACTATCCGCAACGGGCCCTGGACAAGGGCTTGGAGGGCGATTGCACCGTGGAGTACAGCGTGATGCCGGACGGGCGGATCGACACTCCCAAGGTGCTCGACGGCTGCCACCCGCTGTTCATCCGCCCGTCCCTCGCCGCCGCCCAGACGTTCCGTTATCAGCCGCGAATCATCGATGGCAAGGCGGTGACGGTGCCGGCGGTGCGCAATACCTTTCATTACCGGATCAAATGAATACAGGCCTGGCAGCAAATACCTGTGGGAGCGAGCTGGCTCGCGATAGCGGTGGAGCCGTTGCCATCAGTGTTGACGGGGCTGACGCCATCGCGAGCAAGCTCGCTCCCACAGGGGGTGTGTGCGGCCACATTGTGGCGCCATCGGCTTTTACTTGCGGTAATGACTCGGCGCCACGCCCACTTCGCGACGGAATACCTGGGAGAAATGACTGGCGCTGCCATAGCCGACCTCCAGGCCGATATCGATGACGCTGCGCTCGGTTTCGATCAGCAGTTGCCGGGCCCGGGCCATTCTCAGTTGGATGAAGTACTGCGAGGGCGAACGCCCGGTGGCGCGCTTGAACAGGCGGCTGAAGTGGTATTCGCTCAGGCCGATGGCCCGGGCCAGGTCACCGAGGTTGAAGGGGTCGGCCAGGTGTTGTTCCATTAACTGGATCACCCGCTTGAGCTTGAAGGCGGGCAGGGCGTTGCGGCCGGACATATCCTCGGCCCCGGCATCCACATAATGCCGCGCCAGGTGCACCGCCACGCATTGCGCCACGCCCTGGACCAGCAAGGCACTGGTTTCACCGCGTCGGGTCAGCTCCACTCGGATCTGTTCCAGCAAGGCCGAGAGCACTTCATCCCGCCCGCCTGAGACTTCCCGCAGTTGGATCGCGCCGCCGCCCGCTTCGGCGATGGCGCGCTCCAGCAACGCCAGGCCCAAATACACATGCATGACCACGAACGGCTCAGGGCTGGTCACTTGCCAGCGCATTTCATAAGGCACAGGGGAGGTGGTCAGGAAAAAATCCCCGCGGCCCACCGTGTTCGCTTCCCACGGCTCATGAGCGGTGCGCTCCTCGACAATGGCTTGCCCGGACAACACCCAGACCAGCAACGGCTCGGCCACCGCTGGCACGACGATGTGGGCTTCGCAACGCTCACGGACAAAGATCTCCACCAGGATCTCCTTGCTCGATACGCCGTCGGAGGTGGCCAGGCGTTCGCCGCGAATGTGCCCTTGCAGGCCGTTTGCCGATGTTCGTTCGGTGACTTCCATGCTTTGATGGCCTCGATGAAACGGCCGCCGGACTAGACCGGGTCGGCGGCGGGACGGTGCTGGCGCAACAGTTCGATCTGCTGGGACGGGATCAACTCGCGCAACGATTTATAGAGTGCCCGGGTTTCCAGCAGGTTCCAGATGCGCAGCATCGTTTCCAGGGCATCCAGGGGTTTGCTGATGAAGTCCCGGGCGCCGAGGGCCAGGGCCCGCAGGCGGGTGTCACGGGTCGCGTCGGCGGTCAGGACCAGGATCGGCAAGTAGTCGTTGGCCGGGATGCGCCGGTTCAGTTGTTCCAGCACGGCAAAACCGTCGAATGCCGGCATGTGCAGGTCGAGGATGACCAGGTCCGGCTCGAAGCTGTTGAACAGGTCGAGCGTACGCAAGGGCTCGGTGCTGCTCAGTACATTGTGCAGCCCTTCGCGGGCCAGCAGTTGCTCCATCAGGTCCAGGTTGGGGCGCTGATCGTCGACGATCAGAATGCGCAAGTCGCGATTCATGCGGGCTCCGGTAGATAGTGCTCGAGGTGGCCGAGAAAGGCCTGGATATGGATAGGTTTGGTCAGGATCGCCGTGGCCCCGGCGTCGCGCAGGGCGCGATGGGTCAGGTCGCTGGCATCGGCAGTGATCATCAGTACCGGCGTGGCCGCAGTGGCCGGGGATTGGCGCAGGCGTCGCAAGACTTCCAGGCCTTCCAGGTCCGGCAAGGTGACGTCCAGCAGGATCAGTTGCGGCGAGTGCTGGCGGGCGAGGTCCAGGCCCATCTGGCCTTGCATGCTCGATAACAGCTGGATGCCGGGACGGCGCTGCATCAGGGTCTCGATCAGCGCGAGGCTCGACAGGTTGTCTTCAATGCAGAGGATTTTGCCGTGGTAATCCACGGGGGTGCGCGTCACGGCCAGGGCGGCAATGGGCGGCAAGTGCGTGCCGACCACCTGGGTGGCGGGCAGTTGCAGGGTAAAACAGCACCCGTGCCCGGGCTCACTGTGGACCTGCAGATTGCCCTGCATCATCTCCAGCAGGTTCTTGCTCAACGACAAGCCAAGGCCGGTGCCTTCGACCTGCGGATCGGCGCCCAGGCGTTCGAAGGGCTTGAACAGCTGGCCCAGTTGTTCAGGGGCGATGCCATGGCCGGTATCGTGGACGGCGATGCTCACCTGGTGGGCCTGGACGCTCACCTCGATGCGCACCTCGCCGCCGGGCCGGTTGTACTTGATGGCGTTGGACAACAGGTTGAGCAGTACCTGCACCAGGCGTTGGCGGTCGGCAAGCACACCACTGTCGTCGGGCAGTGCAGGCAGGTCGATCAAGTGGATCCCGGCGTCGGCGGCCATGGGTGAAACCAGCGTCAAGGCTTCGTGCAGCACCGTCGCCAGGGGGATCGGCTCGATGTTCAGGGGCAGGCGCCCGGCCTCGATCCGGGCGATGTCCAACACCTCGTTGATCAATGCCAGCAAGTGCTGGCCGGCCCGCAGGATGTGGCTGACCTGGGGGCGCTGGCCGGCGGTGGAGTCCATGTCCAGCAGTTGAGCGAAACCCAGGATGGCGTTCAGTGGCGTGCGCAGTTCGTGGCTCATGCGCGAAAGGAATTCGCTCTTGGCCCGGCTGGCGCTTTCCGCTTCTTCGCGGGCGGTGCGCAGGGCGATTTCGGCGGCGCGCCGGTCGGTGATGTCGCGGGTGATCTTGGAGAAGCCGCGCAAGGCGCCCGTGCCATCGTACTGGGCAGTGATGACCACGCTGGCCCAGAAACGGCTGCCGTCCTTGCGACAACGCCAGCCTTCTTCCATGTAGTGGCCGTCGCGGGTGGCTTCGCGCAGGGCCATGTCCGGGTGCGCCGGGCATTCCTCGGGCAAGTAGAACAGGGAGAAGTGCTGGCCTAGGATTTCCTGCTCGGTGTAGCCCTTGATCCGCTGCGCGCCGGCATTCCAGGTGGTGACGTAGCCCTGGGCATCCAGCGCGAAGATCCCGTAGTCCTTCACCCCGTCGATGATCAGCCGCAAGCGCTCCTCGTTATCGCGCAAGGCCCGCTCGCGTTCGGCGAGTAACTGCCCGGCCTCTACCAGCCGCGTGCCGAGCTGGCCGATTTCGTCCTGCTCTGGCGGTTGCGGCAACAACGGTTGGCCCAAGGCCAGGCGCTGGGCGTTGCCTTGCACCTGCTGGACCCGGGCGACGATGCCTTTGGATAGAAACAGCACCGCGACAATGGCCCCGAGCAAGCCGCACACCGCCGCCAGCAACGTGGCGAACAGCAGGCGCATGCGCGTGGCCGAGGCGGCGGCACTGCGCTCGGCGAGCAGGCCATCCTCGCGTATGCGCATCGCGCTGATCTGCTCGCGCAGCACATCCAGCACCTGCTTGTTTTCGATCAGGATCGCGGTGATGGCCTCGGGGTCGTCACGCTTGCCGTTGCGCAAGGCGAGCAAACCGTCGAGTTTGTCGGCGATCAGCGGGGTGATGGTCTTGAGGTGCTCGCGCATCCTGGCATCGCGAATGTTGTGGTCCAGGCGCTGCAACGCCGCACGGATCAGCGGCGTGGCTTGTTCGTAGCTGGGCAGGAAATCTTCGCGCCGGGTCAGCAGGTAACCGCGCACGCTGGCCGCCGCTTCGGCCAGCAAGGTATGGACCGTCTGGATATCACCCTGGACGAGCAGCACCCGGCGCACATCCTCCTCGGCCCGTGCGGTCTGCCGTTCGGTGATGTAGATCAGCACCAGCGACAGCAGCAGGACCACCAGGGGCAGGGAAATCACCACCAGGGCCTTGCCTCGCAACGGCAGGTCGGCCCAGCGGCGGGCGGCGAGAAACCTCATGGCCATTGCCCGGCGGGTTGCGCCACCAGCCCCAGGGCCACGCCGCGCACGGCGGCCTGGGTCCGGTCGGCGGCACCCAGTTTGCCGATGACGCGCTCGACGTGGGCCTTGGCCGTGCCGGGTGCGATGCCCAGCTTTTCACCGATTTCACGATTGCTGAAGCCGCCGGCCACCAACCCCAATACCTGGCGCTCACGGGCGGTCAAGGCCTGGACCTGAGGGGCGCCACTGGCACCGCGCTCGGCCATGCGGCGCAGCAGGCGCGCGCTGACTGAACTGTTCAGCGCCTCGTCGCCCTGGGCGACCCGTTTGAGGGCGTCGAGCACCTCATCGCGGCTGGCATCCTTGAGCAGGTAGCCGACCGCGCCCGCACCGATGGCGGCTTCGAGGTGGTCGGGGCTGTCATCCATGGTGAAGATCACCACTTTGATCCCGGGCTGGCGCTGCTGCAGGATCCGCGCCGCGCCCAGGCCGTTGAGGACGGGCATGCGGATGTCGAGAATCGCGATGTCCGGCTGTAGCCGCTCGCACAGGTCGAGGGCCTCCTGGCCGTCGCGGGCCTGGCCGACGACCTCGAACCCCGGGCTGTCGGCGAGCATGCTGATAAACCCGGTGCGAGTGACTTCGTGGTCATCGGCCAGCAGCAGGCGCAAAGGACGGTTCATGGCTGTACTCCAGCGGTGGGTAGCGGCACGCTGGCCAGCAGGCGAGTGCCGCCGCCGGGTTGGCTGCAACAGGCCAGGTGGCCACCGAGCAGGTTGGCGCGTTCCTGCATGGCGGCCAGCCCCAGGTGGCAACTGCCGTTGGTCTCGATGGGCTGCTCCAGGGCAAAGCCACGGCCATCGTCCTCTACCCGCAGGCTGGCGTGGCCATCTTCCACCGCCAGCCCCAGGCCCACATGACGGGCCTGGGCGTGCTTGAGAATGTTGTTGATGCCTTCCTGGGCAATGCGAAACAGGGCGATCTCAGTGTTGCCCGGCAGGCGCGCGCTGCTGTGTTCGGCCCAGCTCACCGTCAGGCCCGCGTCACGCAGGCGGTCGGCCTCCTTGTCGACGGCTTTGTACAGGCCGAAATCATCCAGTACGTGGGGGCGCAGGCCACCGATCAGTTGCCGGCCCTCGCCGACGCAGCCTTGGGCCAGGTCGAGGATGGCCTGCAACTCGCTCGCCAGCGCCGGCGCCAGCGACGGGCAACGACCGGCGAAGCCCTGCAAGCGCTGGTGCAAACCGGCCAGGTTCTGCGCCAGACCGTCGTGCAGGTCGTAGGCCACGCGCTTGCGTTCGTCTTCCTGGGCGCTGAACAAGCGGTGGACCAGTTCGGACATGGTCCGCTCGCGGGCCTGTAGCGCTTCGACCAGGCGGCTGTTCTCCAGGTGCGCCGCCAACAGCGTCGCCAGCAATTGCAGCGACTCGATGTCTTCGTTGTCCGGCGCGCCGAGGGCGACGCTGTTGCCCAGCAACAACGCCCCGAACGTCACGCCATCGGAGGTGCGCAGTGGAATGCGCAAGACCTGGGGCAGGGCGCTGCCGGGGGATTCCAGCCAATTCGGGCCGGGCGTTTGCGGCTGGGCCAGGTTGGCGAGGAAGTCGACCCGTTCCGCGCTCCCGTGGCTGGCGAGGGTGCGCAGCGTGTGGTCCGGCGCCCATTCCAGCAGCAGGCCGTGATCCATCGCCATGAAGGCGCATGCCCGTTGCAGCGCACGCTGACGCATGGCCGGCAGTGGCAACTGCGTCAGCTCGTGGCCGGTGCCCAGCAGCAGCCCCAGGCGCGCGGCACGGCTTTGCGATTGGCGATACTGGCTGCGGATGGCCAGGGCACTGCCGGGATCATGGGGCGGGCTTTGCATGGGGAGCTCCAGCATGGAAAAAGATCGGGCGGTTCGCGGTGACGCCATTAGACCGTGTCACCGGCACCGGGCCTATCTGCCAAATGGCATAGGCAATTGGCACCGGTTGGCCGATGGCGAGAGCCGGGAAGGTCGGCAAAGTGGGCTCATTGAAACCCAAAGGAGCTTTCCGATGAAAATGAAAACCTGTGCCATCGCTGCTTTTTTCCTGCTGAGCGCGCCGCTTGTCCAGGCTGTCGAGGTCACACCCTATGTGTATCGCACAGTGGCCGAGCAGCCCAAGAACGTGAATGACCGGGAAATCGCTGCCCTGTTCGATCGTTGGAACGCCGCGCTGCAAACCGGTAGCGCCACCGCCGTGACCGGCCTCTATGCCCCGGATGCGATTTTGCAACCGACCGTCTCCAACAAGGTGCGCAACACGCCGGCGCAGATCCAGGACTACTTCGAGCATTTCCTGGCCGCCAAGCCGGTCGGACAAATCAACTACCGGGAAATCCGTCACCTGGGGCCCGACGCGGCGATGGACAGTGGTGTCTATACCTTCACACTCACCCAGGCCGATGGTTCCAAGCGTGAGGTCCAGGCGCGCTACACCTTCCTCTATGAGCGCCTCGATGGCCAGTGGAAGATCATCAACCACCACTCTTCGGCCATGCCGGAAGTGCCGAAGACCTTGCACGCCAGTCACTGATCGCACTGCGTGCAAAGACCTGACTGTGGGAGCGAGCTTGCTCGCGATGGCGACCACCCAGCGCCATGGAAGCAAGCTGACCCACCGCTATCGCGAGCAAGCTCGCTCCCACAGGGGAGGGGGCTTGCATCCCGTTTCTAGACTCACTTTGCATAAACAACTTGGATTCCCGCGCGAACATTAATTAGAATCAGTCTCATTTAAGACTTTGCGCGAGCTTCTGGACATGTGTGATGCAGTTACGCCGACGGAGCAATCCCTCCATGCGTTGTACCGTGACCACGGGAGTTGGCTGGAAGGTTGGTTGCGACGGCGCCTGGGCAATGCCTGGGATGCGGCGGACCTGCGCCAGGATACCTTCCTGCGGGTGCTGGCCAGCTCCCAGACCTTGACGGACCTGCAAGAGCCCCGGGCCTATCTGCTGACCGTCGGCAAACGCCTGTTGAGCAATTTCTATACCCGCCGCAATCTGGAACAGGCCTATCTAGACGCTTTGGCGAACCTGCCTGAAGCCTGCGCACCGTCTCCGGAACAGCGTTGGCTGCTGCTGGAAACCCTGCAAGCCCTGGACGAATTGCTGGATGGCCTGCCGCCCTTGGTGCGGCGGGCTTTTTTATGGAGCCAGCTCGAAGGCCTGGGTTATCGCGAGATCGCCGAGCGCCTGCAAGTGTCCGAGCGCACCGTGAAGCGCTACATGGCCCAGGCCTATGAGCATTGCCTGTTGGTGGACTTCTGATGCCTTCGGCGCCATCACCCGAGGCTCGTGAAGCGGCACGGGCGGCTGCCCGTTGGTTGACCCTGATGGAATTCGACGGGGATGCGTTCGACTCGGCGGCCCTGCAACGCTGGCGCGACAGTAGCGTTCACCACGAGGCGGCCTGGCAGAAGGCCCAGCGATTGCGCCAGCGTTTTGCCGGGGTGCCCGCGTCCCTGGGCATGGCAACCCTGGACCGTCCGGCGCTGGCCCGGCGTGCTGTGCTCAAGCGTGCATTGGGCGTCGCCGCGTTGGTCCCGACCGCCTGGCTGCTGGGGCGGGAGCTGCCGCTGGAGGCCTGGCGCGCTGATTTGCACACCGCCACGGGCGAGCAACGGCGCTGGTCGCTGATCGATGGCAGTGTGCTGCAACTGAATACCGACAGCGCCATCGACCTGGACCTCAAGGCCCGGCGCCTGGTGCTGCTGCGCGGTGAGATGGCCCTCAAACTCGCCGGGAGCACGCCGCTATCCGTTCAGTCACCCTATGGGCTCGTCACGATTCATCGTGGCGAAGTCTGCTTGCACTTGGGCGAGGGCGACTGCCGGGTGTCGGTGGTCAGTGGTTCGGCGTACCTGCAACCCCTGCGCGGACCCTCGCTGAGTCTGGAAGAGGGCCAGCAGGTCAACGTCCAGGCCGCAGGCGCGGGGCCGGTGCGGGCGTTCGACGTGGCACAGCTGGGCTGGCGTGACGGGGTACTGGTGGCGCAGGACCAGCCGCTGGGGCATTTCCTGCGGGAACTGAGCCGCTATCGCCCCGGCGTGCTGCGTTGGGACGAAACCCTGGAACCGCTGCGAATCACCGGCAGCTTCCGCCTGGACAACACCGATCGAATCCTCGCGCTGCTGGCGGCCAGCCTGCCGCTGGAGGTGCACATGCGCACCCGTTACTGGGTCACGTTGACACTTCGCAAAAATCTGGCCTGAGGCCTGAGGCCTAATGCCAGTCAGTTAAGGATCACACGACACAAAACCTGTGGGAGCAAAGCTTGCTCGCGATGGCGGCAGCCCCGTCAATGGCGTTGTCGACTGGCTCACCGCAATCGCGAGCAAGCTTTGCTCCCACGGGTTAGAAGCTTGACTGACTGGCATTAGGCCTGAGGCCTGTCCCCTTTTTTTGTCTCGCTTGTCATTCAAGGCAACTGAACAAAAACGAGAGCGCTTTCCAATGTCCGCAGTTGTACCTTTGCGTTTGCGCCCGGCCTTTGCCGGCCGGCGTCCGCTGTTGAACCTGAGCCTCATGTTGAGCCTGGGTGCCAGCCCATTTTTCATGTCATCAAGCCTGGCCGAAGAAGCCGCCCGGCGCAGTTATCAGGTGCCGGCCGGCAGCCTCGGCGCGGCGTTGACCCGGTTTGCCGGGTTGGCGGGGGTCAACCTGTCGGTGGATCCGGCCTTGGTGAGCGGGCGCGACAGCGCCGGGCTTTCGGGGGAGTTCGGGGTGGAAGAGGGGTTTGCCCGGCTGTTGCGGGGTTCGGGCCTGCAGTTGCAGCCGGTGGGGGAGCAGGCCTACACCCTGATGCCGGCGCCAGAAGGCGGCAGCTTGCAACTGGCGCCTACCTCGATTCTCGGCGCCACGGCGTCGACGGACAGCCCGGTGTATGCCGGCGGCCAGGTGGCGCGGCGTGGTTCGCAAGGCCTGCTGGGCTCGCGGGACTTCATGGAAACGCCGTTCAGCATGACCACCTACACCAGCCAGACGGTCAAGAACCAGCAGGCGCGCACCCTCGGCGACCTGATCGCCAGCGACCCCTCGGTCCGCACCACCAACCCGGCGGGCGGACGCTTTGAGCAGTTCACCATCCGCGGTTTCAGCCTGTTCAACAGCGATGTCGCCTACAACGGTCTCTACGGCATCCTGCCGACGTACACGATCGACATGGAGATGGCCGAACGCGTCGACATCCTCAAGGGGCCGAGCCAGCTCATCAACGGCATCTCGCCGCGGGGCAGCGTGGGGGGCGGGATCAACGTGGTGCCCAAACGCGCCACCGACAAGCCCATCACCTCGTTCACCGGCAGCTATGCCTCCAATAACCAGCTTGGCGGAGCGGTGGATGTCGGTCGGCGCTTTGGTGAAGACGACAAGTTCGGTATTCGTTTCAATGGTGTGAAGCAGGCGGGCGACACGGAATGGGATCACCAGAGCGTGGACCGCGAGATGGCGGTGCTGGGCCTGGATTTTCGCGGTGAACGCCTGCGACTCTCGACGGACATCGGCCACACCGAACGCAACACTGACGCGCCCCAGGAACGCGTGCAGGTCGGTGCCAATGCCCAGGTCCCCCACGCCAGCGACGTGCGCGACAACTACGCCCAATCGTGGAGCAAGGCGCGCACCCAGGACACCTTCGGCACGGTGAACGCTGAGTTCGATGTCAGCGATTCGGTGATGCTGTATGGCGGTGTCGGCGCGCGCAAAAGCGACCACGACTTTCTTCGGCACAACGTTTCGGTCACCAACGACGCGGGCGACTTCACTGTCCAGCCCCGTGACTTTACCCGGGAGGAAAATGTCCGGACGGCCACGGCCGGAGTGCGCAACTGGTTCCATACCGGTCCGGTGAGCCATGAGGTCAACCTGGCGGCCAGTTATTTCTACATGGACTTCGAAAATGGCGGCGCTCGTTACGCCAACGGTCGCAGCAACCTGTATGACCCGGTACAGACCCCGACGCCGAGCAACCCGACCCGGCAGGACGACAAGGTCTACACCGAGAACCGCTTCAGCGGCGTGGCCTTGTCCGACACCCTGGGGCTGTTCGAGGATCGTTTGCTGCTGACCCTCGGCGCTCGCTGGCAACGGGTGAAGGTTGATGACTGGACGAATAACGTCAAGGGTGACACCGCCTACGATGAGGAAAAGATTTCGCCATCGGGCGGGATCCTGTTCAAGGCGACTGACAAGCTGTCGCTGTATGCCAACTACATGGAAGGCCTGAGCCAGGGCAAGATCGCGCCGTCGACATCCGTGAACGAGGATGAGATTTTCCCGCCGTTCATCAGCCGCCAGGTCGAAGTGGGCGCCAAGTATGACGCTGGCCCGTTTGCCGTCACTGCCGCCGTGTTCCGAATCAAGCAGCCTGCCTATGCGACCGACGCCACGACACGTGTCTTCGGCCCGAACGGCAAGCGCGAAAACACCGGCGTGGAGTTGAGTGTGTTCGGCGAACCGCTGAAGGGAACCCGTTTGCTCGGCGGCGTGATGTTCATCGACAGTGAACTGACTGACACCACCGACGGCACCTTCGATGGCAACCGCGCACCGGCCACGCCGAAGTACAACGTCAACCTCGGCGCCGAATGGGACGTGCCAACGGTACAGGGCCTGACCCTGACCAGTCGCGGCATCTATTCCAGCTCGCAGTACCTGGACCAGTCCAACACCAAGGAAATCGATGCCTGGACGCGTTTCGACGTAGGCGCTCGCTACGCGTTCAAAGTCGATGAAAAACACATCACCCTGCGGGCCAACATCGAAAACGTGGCCGACAAGCGCTACTGGAGTTCGGCCGGCGCATCGGATGACAGTGAGCCGGGCTTGACGTTGTCGACCCCGCGCACCTACCTGCTGTCCGCAACGGTGGATTTCTAGGCCGATGTGCCGCTCCAGGGAAGGAGCGGCCCAGGTTCAGGTATCGCGAAACAGGTCGTGGGCATCCAGCAGTCGCCAGGCGATCTCGGGGCGTTTTTCCAGCCCGCGGCGGATGGCGGCGGGAATCGACTGGCGAATCTTGCGGCACAGGCCGGGCTGTTCCTGGAATTCGATGGCGATGCCGCGCATGGTCCGCACTTCGTTGTAGCCGGGCTCGACGCGTAGGCGGATCCCCAGGTTTTCATACAGGCGCTGTTGCAGGCGCTGGAGTTCGTCGAGGCTCTGGATATTCTCCAGGCGTTCGAGCAGGCGTTTTTCTTCCTGGC
>NZ_JACNDD010000105.1:0-24467 GCF_017351395.1 Pseudomonas sp. FW305-28 | reverse complement strand
CCTCACCCGCGCCTCTACCTGACAAGCCCATCGCTCCGGTGATTGCATGGATCTTGTCATTGCCCGCCCCGAAGGCTTGTACTGCCCGCCCGGGGATTTCTACATCGACCCGTGGCGGGCGGTGGAACGCTCGGTCATCACCCACGCCCACGGCGACCATGCCCGCAGCGGCAACCAACACTACCTGGCAGCGGCACCCGGCGAAGGCATCCTGCGGTCACGCCTGGGCCAGGACATCAACCTGCAAACCCTGCCCTACGGCGAACGCCTGTCGCACCATGGCGTAACCTTGAGCTTTCACCCCGCCGGCCATGTGCTGGGCTCGGCCCAGGTACGGCTGGAACATCAAGGCGAGGTCTGGGTGGCGTCGGGGGATTACAAAGTCGAGCCTGACGGCACCTGCACCCCGTTCGAACCGGTGAAATGCCATACCTTCATCACGGAATCCACCTTCGGCCTGCCGATCTACCGCTGGCAACCCCAAGTGCAGATTTTCGACGAGATCAACCAGTGGTGGCGCGGGAACATCGCCGTCGGCCGGGCCAGCGTGTTGTTCTGCTATTCCTTCGGCAAGGCCCAGCGCATTCTCCACGGCATCGATGAAAGCCTCGGCCCGATCCTGGCCCATGGCGCGGTGGAACCGCTGAACCGGGTCTACCGCGAGGCCGGGGTTCATCTCCCGCCAACGATCTATGTCGGCGATATCCAGAAGAACGACCCGATCATGGGCCAGGCGCTGGTCATCGCCCCGCCCTCTGCCGGAGGCAGCAGCTGGATGCGCCGCTTCGGCGACTACAGCGACGCCTTCGCCAGCGGCTGGATGCGCCTGCGCGGTACACGTCGGCGGCGCGGCGTGGACCGGGGTTTCGTGCTGTCCGACCACGCCGACTGGCCTGGCCTGCTCTGGGCCATCGAACAGACCGGCGCCGAACGGGTGATGGTCACCCACGGGTCAGTCGCCGTACTGGTGCGCCACTTGTGCGAGCAAGGCCTCGATGCCCAAGGGTTCACCACCGAATACGGCGACGACGAAGAAGACCTCGCTACGGCCACCGACAGCGGTGAGGAGGCGCCATGAAAGCCTTCGCCGAGTTGTACGCCGAACTGGACGCCACCACCTCCAGCAATGCCAAGCTCACCGCCATGCAGGACTATTTCAGCAAAGCCCCGCCCCAGGACGCGGCGTGGGCCGTGTATTTCCTTTCCGGTGGGCGTCCACGGCAACTGGTGCCGGTAAAAATCCTGCGGGAGTTGGCGGTCCGGGTATCCGGGTTGTCGCTCTGGCTGTTCGAAGAAAGTTATCAGGCCGTGGGCGACCTGGCCGAAACCATTTCGCTGGTATTACCCGAATCGCCCCACAGCTCCGATGAAGGCCTGGCGCTGTGGATCGAAGAGAAACTGCTGCCGTTGCGCGGTGAGTCGCCCGACGTCCTGACAGAACGGCTTCCGGCGCTGTGGGCGCAGCTCGACCGGCCGAGCCTGATGCTTTGCATCAAACTCATCACCGGCAGTTTCCGGGTGGGCGTATCCAAACTGCTGGTGACCCGGGCCCTGGCGACCATGGCCGGGCTGGACAGCAAACGGGTGGCCCAACGTCTGGTGGGCTACACCGACCTGTCCCATCGTCCCTCGGCCGCCAGCTACCTCAAGCTGATCGCGGCCGAGTCCGACGATGAACATGCCCAGCGCGGCGGCCAGCCTTATCCGTTTTTCCTGGCCCATGCGTTGTCTGCGCCAGTGGAGCAATTCGACGCGCTGCTGGGGCCGGCCAGCGACTGGCAGGTGGAATGGAAATGGGACGGCATCCGCGCCCAGGTGATCAAGCGCGACGGCCATTTGTGGGTCTGGTCGCGAGGCGAGGACTTGGTCACTGAACGATTTCCGGAATTGCATTCACTGGCCCAGGCGTTGCCTGACGGCACGGTAATCGACGGTGAAATTGTGGTCTGGAAAGCCCCCCAGTCGGTCACCGAGGACGCCTTCGACCCGGACGCACCGTTGCAGCCGGCGGTGCAACCCTTCGCCCTGTTGCAGCAGCGCATCGGTCGCAAGACCCTGGGCAAGAAAATCCTCGACGACGCCCCCGTGGTGGTAATGGCCTACGACCTGTTGGAATGGCAAGGCGAGGATTGGCGCAGCCGCCCCCAGGCCGAGCGCCGCGAACAATTGGAAGCACTGATCGGCCGTATCCACAGCCCGGTGCTATTGCCCTCGCCGATCATAACCGGGCAGGACTGGCTCGACCTCGCCCGGCAGCGCGAAGCCTCTCGCAGCCTCGGTGTCGAGGGCATGATGCTCAAGGCCCGCGACGCGCTGTACGGCGTCGGTCGCACCAAGGACATGGGCGTGTGGTGGAAATGGAAGATCGACCCGTTCAGCGTCGACGCGGTGCTGATCTACGCCCAGCGCGGCCACGGCCGACGCGCCAGCCTCTACAGCGACTACACCTTCGCCGTGTGGGACAACCCGCCAGACACTCGCGAGCGCACCCTGGTGCCATTCGCCAAGGCCTATTCAGGGCTGACCGATGCAGAAATGCGCCAAGTCGACAGCATCGTGCGCAAGACCACCGTTGAGAAGTTCGGCCCGGTGAGCAGCGTCACCCCCACCCTGGTGTTCGAACTGGGCTTCGAAGGCATCGCCTTGTCCAAGCGCCACAAGAGCGGGATCGCCGTACGGTTTCCTCGGATGCTGCGCTGGCGCCAGGACAAGGGCGTCGATGAAGCCGACACGTTGGCGACGCTGCAGGATCTGCTGAAATAGCACCTCGGTGGCGAACACTCTGTGGGAGCAAAGCTTGCTCGCGAAGCAGGCGCCTCGTTTTCCGGTAGACCGCATCACCTTTGATCGCGGGCAAGCCTTGCGCCCACAAAGACCTATCATGCCCGCCCCATCCTGGGGCACCTTTTTTGTTGTACGATCTTCCCGGCGCACCACCGCGTTCCACCATCTGCCGCATATGCTTTTAAAACACTTGTTCGGCACTATGGTTCGGAAATTGCTACCTTTATGCCGTCATACCGTTCAGACCTTCACCGGTAACAATCTTATGCGCCACAAGCGCTCAAATTGGTTTTAGGGACTCAATAATGAAAAAAGCACTGCTGACCCTTTCTGCACTGGCGTTGTGCATGGCCGCTGGCGTCGCCACAGCCAAGGAATACAAGGAACTGCGTTTTGGTGTCGACCCTTCCTACGCCCCGTTCGAGTCCAAGGCCGCCGACGGCAGCCTGGTCGGTTTCGACATCGACCTGGGCAATGCGATCTGTGCGGAGCTGAAGGTCAAATGCAAATGGGTCGAAAGCGATTTCGACGGCATGATCCCGGGCCTGAAGGCCAATAAATTCGACGGCGTGATCTCCTCCATGACCGTGACCCCGGCCCGGGAAAAAGTCATCGACTTCTCCAGCGAGCTGTTTTCCGGCCCAACGGCCTATGTCTTCAAGAAGGGCTCGGGCCTGAGCGAAGACGTTGCCTCGCTCAAAGGCAAGACCATCGGCTACGAGCAAGGCACCATCCAGGAAGCCTACGCCAAGGCCGTGCTGGACAAGGCCGGCGTCAAGACCCAGGCCTATCAGAACCAGGACCAGGTTTATGCTGACCTGACCTCCGGCCGCCTCGACGCAGCGATCCAGGACATGCTCCAGGCTGAGCTGGGTTTCCTGAAGTCGCCAAAAGGCGAAGGCTATGAAGTCAGCAAGCCGGTGGACAGCGAACTGCTGCCCGCCAAGACCGCCATCGGTATCAAGAAAGGTAACAGTGAGCTGAAGGCCCTTTTGGATAAAGGTATCAAAGCGTTACACGACGACGGCAAGTACGCCGAAATCCAGAAAAAACACTTTGGCGATCTGAATCTGTACAGCGGCAAATAATGCGCGGCGCCCATCCGGTCTCGGATGGGCGCTTTTTTCCTGCCAAAGGCCTCTTTCATGTTCGAACAACTCCTACAAAATCTGGGGCTCTCCGCCTTCAGCCTGCAGGGCTTCGGCCCGCTGCTGATGCAAGGCACCTGGATGACCATCAAGCTGTCGGCCCTGTCCTTGTTGTTGAGCGTCTTGCTCGGCCTGCTGGGCGCCAGTGCCAAGCTGTCCCGCGTCAAACTGCTGCGAATCCCTGCCCAGCTCTACACCACGCTGATCCGCGGCGTGCCAGACCTGGTGCTGATGCTGCTGATCTTCTACAGCCTGCAAACCTGGCTGACCTCGTTCACCGACTTCATGGAATGGGAATACATCGAGATCGACCCATTCGGCGCCGGGGTGATCACCCTGGGCTTCATCTATGGCGCGTACTTCACCGAAACCTTTCGCGGCGCGATCCTCGCGGTCCCCCGGGGCCAGGTCGAAGCCGCCACGGCCTATGGCCTCAAGCGTGGCCAACGCTTTCGCTTCGTGGTGTTCCCGCAAATGATGCGCTTTGCCCTGCCGGGTATCGGCAACAACTGGATGGTGATGCTCAAGGCCACCGCGCTGGTGTCGATCATCGGCCTGGCCGACCTGGTCAAGGCGGCCCAGGATGCGGGCAAGAGCACCTACCAGCTGTTCTACTTCCTGGTGCTGGCGGCATTGATCTATCTGCTGATCACCAGCGCGTCCAATTTCATCCTGCGCTGGCTTGAACGCCGCTACGCCGCCGGAGCCCGGGAGGCGGTGCGATGATCGAACTCCTGCAAGAATACTGGCGGCCGTTCCTGTACAGCGACGGCGTCAACATCACCGGCCTGGCCATGACCCTGTGGCTGCTCAGCGCCTCGCTGCTGATCGGCTTCGTGGTGTCGATCCCGCTGTCCATCGCCCGGGTTTCGCCCAAGTTCTACGTACGCTGGCCCGTGCAGTTCTACACCTACCTGTTCCGGGGCACGCCGCTCTACATCCAGTTGCTGATCTGCTATACCGGCATCTACAGCATCGCGGCGGTGCGCGCCCAGCCCATGCTCGACAGTTTCTTTCGCGACGCGATGAACTGCACGATCCTGGCCTTCGCCCTGAACACCTGCGCCTACACCACGGAAATTTTCGCCGGGGCGATTCGCAGCATGAACCATGGCGAAGTGGAAGCGGCCAAGGCCTACGGCCTGACTGGCTGGAAACTGTACGCCTACGTGATCATGCCGTCGGCGCTGCGTCGCTCGCTGCCGTACTACAGCAACGAAGTCATCTTGATGCTGCACTCGACGACCGTGGCGTTCACCGCTACCGTTCCAGACGTGCTGAAAGTCGCCCGGGATGCCAACTCGGCCACGTTCCTGACGTTCCAGTCGTTCGGGATCGCCGCGTTGATCTACCTGACCGTCACCTTTGCGCTGGTGGGCCTCTTCCGCCTCGCCGAACGCCGCTGGCTGGCCTTCCTCGGGCCGACCCACTAGGGCTTTTGTTCCAGGACACACACGCACATGCGCCACCAGATCCATGACCTGCTGGCCCCGGTACCGGGGACCGCACGCAAAATCCACAGCTTCCACTTCGGCCCGGAAAAAGCCGTCGGCAAAATCTATATCCAGTCGTCCCTGCACGCCGATGAACTGCCGGGCATGCTGGTCGCCTGGCACCTCAAGCAACGCCTGGCCGAGCTCGAGGCGTCGGGCCACCTGCGCCACGAGATCGTGCTGGTGCCGGTCGCCAACCCCATCGGCCTCGAACAAGTGCTGATGGACGTGCCCCTGGGGCGCTACGAAACCGAAAGCGGGCAGAACTTCAACCGCCGCTTCGTCGACCTGAGCGAAGAAATCGGCAATGAAATCGAAGAGCTGCTCACCGACGATCCGCAGCACAACCTGATGCTGATCCGCACCAGCCTGCGCGATGCCCTCGCCCGGCAGACCCCTGGCACGCAATTGCAATCCCTGCGCCTGGCCCTGCAACGGCTGGCCTGCGACGCTGACATGGTGCTGGACCTGCATTGCGACTTCGAAGCCGTGGCCCACCTCTACACCACGCCCGAAGCCTGGCCGCAGGTCGAGCCGCTGGCCCGCTACATCGGTGCCGAAGCCAGCCTGCTGGCGACCGATTCGGGCGGCCAGTCGTTCGACGAATGCTTCACCCTGCTCTGGTGGCAACTCAAGGAACGCTTCGGCGAACGCTTCGAGATTCCCCTGGGCAGCTTTTCCGTGACCGTGGAGTTGCGTGGCCAGGGTGACGTCAACCATGGCCTGGCGAGCCTCGACTGCCAGGCCTTGATCGAATACCTGATCCGCTTCGGCGCCATCGACGGCGAACCGATGCCCATGCCCGAACTGCCCTACCCGGCCACGCCGCTGGCCGCGGTCGAGCCGGTGGCGACGCCCGTGGGCGGGTTGCTGGTGTACAGCGCCCTGCCCGGCGAATACCTGGAGGCGGGGCAACTGATCGCGGAAGTCATCGACCCGGTCAACGACACCGTCACCCCCGTTCATTGCCGTAACGCCGGGCTGCTGTACGCCCGTTCGCTGCGCCGCATGGCCACCGCCGGCATGGTGATCGCCCATGTCGCCGGCACCGAAGCCTACCGCAGCGGCTACCTACTTTCGCCTTGAGGATGCATGCTCCATGTACAAACTGACCATCGAAGGCCTGCATAAAAGCTATGGCGAACATGAAGTACTCAAGGGCGTTTCGCTCAAGGCCAAGACCGGCGACGTCATCAGCCTGATCGGCGCCAGCGGCTCGGGCAAAAGTACCTTTCTGCGCTGTATCAACTTCCTGGAACAACCCAATGACGGCGCCATGACCCTGGACGGCCAGCCGGTCCAGATGATCAAGGACCGCCACGGCATGCACGTGGCCGACGCCGACGAACTGCAACGCATCCGCACGCGCCTGGCCATGGTGTTCCAGCATTTCAACCTGTGGAGCCACATGACCGTGCTGGAAAACATCACCATGGCGCCGCGCCGGGTGTTGGGGGTGAGCAAGCAGGAAGCCGACGACCGTGCGCGTCGTTATCTCGACAAGGTCGGCCTGCCCGCACGGGTTGCCGAGCAGTACCCGGCATTTCTCTCCGGCGGCCAGCAACAGCGCGTGGCCATTGCCCGTGCGCTGGCCATGGAGCCGGAGGTGATGCTGTTCGACGAACCCACGTCGGCCCTGGACCCGGAGCTGGTGGGCGAAGTGCTGAAGGTGATCCAGGGCCTGGCCGAAGAGGGCCGGACCATGATCATGGTGACCCACGAAATGAGCTTCGCCCGTAAAGTCTCGAACCAGGTGCTGTTCCTGCACCAGGGCCTGGTGGAAGAAGAAGGCGCGCCGGAAGACGTACTGGGCAACCCCAAGAGCGAACGGCTCAAGCAGTTTCTCAGTGGCAACTTGAAATAAACTCCCTGGCAAGCCCCGTGGCGAGGGAGCTTGCTCCCGCTGGGGCGCGAAGCGGCCCCCTGCGGTGTGTCAGTCAGAACCAGGGGGCCGCTTCGCAGCCCAGCGGGAGCAAGCTCCCTCGCCACAAGAGCCTTCCAGCCAGACGATCCCCTTGGGCATAAAACCTTTCGTATCCCGCCGTGGTCACTGAAGAAGGACTTCCAGGGCGCACGCGGCAGGCATGGCGACATCCAACAACTTCGCAAACCAGTGGTTCGGCGCCCGCAGCTGGAAGCCGTTTGCCTTTCAGAAGCAGGTATGGGCCGCGGTCAAGCGGGGGGAGTCCGGGCTGTTGCACGCCAGCACCGGTGCCGGCAAGACCTATGCCGTGTGGTTTGCCGCCCTCAACCGTTTCGCCCGCTCGGCACCGCCGCCGGACAAACCGCGCAAACGCAAGCCGCCGGCCGAACCGCTGACCGTCCTGTGGATCACGCCGATGCGCGCATTGGCAGCCGACACCGGTAAAGCCCTCGAAGCGCCCCTGGCAGACCTGCAAGTGCCGTGGAGTGTCGGTCTGCGCACGGGCGACACCAGCGCCAGCGAGCGCGCCCGCCAGGGCCGTCGCCTGCCCACCGCACTGATCACCACGCCCGAAAGCCTGACCCTGATGCTCGCCCGGACCGATGCGCAAGCTGCCGTTTCGACCCTGCGCATGGTGGTCGTGGATGAATGGCACGAATTGCTCGGCAACAAACGTGGCGTGCAGTTACAACTGGCCCTGGCGCGCTTGCGGCACTGGCACCCCGGACTCATTGTCTGGGGCGTGTCCGCAACCCTCGGTAACCAAGCCCATGCCGAGCAGGTGTTGCTCCCGCAAGGCAACGGGATCTGTGTGCAGGGGGCCAACAGCAAGGCGCTGCAGGTCGACACGCTGCTGCCCCCGACCCTCGAGCGTTTCCCGTGGGCTGGGCACATCGGCCTGAAGATGCTGCCCCAGGTCGTTGCTGAAATCGACGCCAGCCGCAGTTGCCTGGTCTTCACCAACACCCGGGCACAGTCGGAAATCTGGTATCAGGCGCTTCTTGAGGCGAGACCCGACTGGGCCGGGCTGATCGCCCTGCACCATAGCTCACTGTCGCGTGACACCCGGGATTGGGTGGAGCAGGCCTTGAAGGATGGCCAGCTCAAAGCGGTGGTCTGCACCTCCAGCCTGGACCTGGGGGTGGACTTCCTGCCGGTGGAACGGGTGTTGCAGATCGGCTCGGCCAAAGGGGTGGCGCGGCTGATGCAACGGGCCGGGCGCTCTGGCCACGCACCCGGGCGGACCTCACGGGTGACGCTGGTGCCGACCCATAGCCTGGAGTTGATCGAGGCCGCCGCCGCGCAAGACGCCGTGGCCCATCGGCGCATCGAACCTCGCGAATCGCCGCACAAGCCGCTGGACGTCCTGGTGCAGCACTTGGTGAGCATGGCCCTGGGCGGCGGCTTCGTTCCCGACGAATTGTTCGAGGAGGTGCGGGGTGCCTGGGCCTACCGCGACCTTAACCCGGGCGAATGGGCCTGGGCCCTGGCCTTTGTACGTCACGGCGGCCTGTCATTGACCGCCTACCCCGATTACCGACGGGTCGAACCGGACGAACACGGAGTCTGGCGCGTGCCCGATGCCCGCCTGGCCCGGCGTCACCGCATGAGCATCGGTACCATCGTCAGCGATGCCAGCCTGCAATTGAAGTTCTGGAGCAAGGGCGGCGGTGGCAAGACCCTGGGCAGCGTCGAGGAAGGCTTCATCGCCCGCCTGCGACCCGGCGACGGTTTCCTGTTCGCCGGGCGACTGCTGGAATTGGTCCGGGTCGAAGACATGACCGCCTATGTGCGACGCAGCCAGGCCAAGAAGGCCGCTGTGCCACGCTGGAACGGCGGGCGCATGCCGCTTTCCAGCGAACTGGCCGCCGCCGTCGTGGCCCGTTTGAGCGAAGCCGCCGCGGGCCGCTTCGAAGGCCCGGAGATGCAAGCCGTGCAGCCCCTGCTGTTGACCCAGCAACGCTGGTCCGGTTTGCCCACGCAGCACACCTTGCTGGCCGAAGCCCTCAAGTCCCGGGAAGGCTGGCATCTGTTCCTGTACCCGTTTGCCGGGCGCCAGGTGCATCTGGGCCTGGCCAGCCTGCTGGCCTGGCGCGTCAGTCGGCAACAGCCGCTGACGTTTTCCATCGCGGTCAATGACTACGGCCTGGAACTGCTCAGCGCCACGGCAGTGGATTGGTCGCACTGCCTGACCCCGAGCCTGCTGAGCGTCGATCACCTGCTGGCCGACGTGCTGGCGAGCCTGAATGCCGGGGAACTGGCCCTGCGGCGCTTTCGTGAAATCGCCCGGATCGCCGGGCTGGTGTTCGCCGGCTACCCCGGTGCGCCGAAAAGCACCCGGCAAGTCCAGGCCTCCAGCGGATTGTTCTTCCAGGTGTTCAAACAATACGACGCCGACAATCTGTTGCTGGCCCAGGCCGGGGAGGAAGTCTTGCGTGAAGAATTGGATATCCGTCGACTGGAGCAGACCTTGCAACGCCTCAATACCCTGAAGCTGGACCTGCACATGATCAAACGCCCCACCCCACTCGGGTTCCCGCTGCTGGTGGAGCGGTTCCGGGAAAGCATGAGCTCGGAAAAACTCGCCGACCGCATCCGGCGGATGGTCAGTGAGCTGGAAAAGACTGCCGATCGGGGTGACGCCTGATGCCAGCGCCGTATCCCGTCAGCCTGGCCGGCGAAGCACTCTGGTTGCTTGCGGAAAAAGCCTTGTATTGGCCCGCCCAGGAAACCTTGATGGTGGCCGACGTTCATTTCGGCAAGGCCGCCGCTTATCGTCGCCTCGGGCAGCCGGTGCCCCACGGCACCACCGCCAGCAACATCGCGGTGCTGGATGCATTACTGGCCAGCCTGGCGTGTCGACAGTTGATCTTTCTCGGAGATTTTCTCCACGGCCCCGGTTCTCACGCGCCCGGCACCTTGAAGGCACTTTCCGATTGGCGTGAGCGACATCCGCACCTGGCCATGACGCTGATTCGTGGCAACCACGACAAACGCGCCGGCGACCCACCTCCAGCGCTGAACATTCGCGTCGTACCGGAGCCGTTGCTACTGGGCCCTTTCGCCGTGCAACACGAGCCAACTCCCCACCCCAGCCGCCACGTGTTGGCCGGCCACGTGCACCCGGTCTACCACCTGAGCGGCAAGGGCCGGCAACGCCTGCGCCTGGCTTGCTTCCGGCTGGGCAGCGAGATCAGCCTGCTGCCGGCCTTTGGCGCGTTCACGGGCGGTTATCGAGTCGAGCAAGACAGCGACTGCAGGATTTTTGTCATCGGCGATAACGAAATATGGCCCGTCAACTGAAGCGCTCTGCGCTACCGCTGGCGGGCCATCGTCTCATCAGGCAACAGGCGCAGGAGGCGGCTCGTCCGGAAGGGTGGGTTCGCCGGGTTCGGTAGGCTGTTCGTTGGGCGTATCGGGATCGGGCTGGCCGGGGATGCCGCCTGCCGCCTCGGCAGGATGGGCCAGCAATGACCAGGCCATGACGCCGATCTGATTGGGCTCAAGCCTTGCCAGTTCGGCACTGATTCGCGGATCGATCTTCATAGAGCAACTCCTGAGCGAAGGCCCGCTGCGCTGACGCAAAAAACGGGCAGTACACGCAATAGAGTGTCTGCCCGCTCAGGAATTCCAAACAGCTCGTCAGATTCAGGTACGCGGCAGCGTCACGCCGCGCTGGCCCTGGTATTTACCGCCACGATCCTTGTAGGAGACTTCGCATTCTTCATCGGATTCAAGGAACAGCATCTGCGCCACACCCTCATTGGCGTAGATTTTCGCCGGCAGGGTCGTGGTGTTGGAGAATTCCAGGGTCACGTGGCCTTCCCACTCGGGTTCCAGCGGTGTGACGTTGACGATGATGCCGCAACGGGCGTAGGTGCTCTTGCCCAGGCAGATGGTCAGCACGTTGCGCGGAATGCGGAAGTATTCGACGGTGCGGGCCAGGGCGAAGGAATTCGGCGGAATGATGCAAACGTCGCTCTTGACGTCGACGAAGCTCTTCTCGTCGAAGTTCTTCGGGTCGACGGTGGCCGAATTGATGTTGGTGAACACCTTGAATTCGTCGGCGCAGCGCACGTCGTAGCCGTAGCTGGAGACACCGAAGGAGATCAGCCGGTCGGCGCCTTCGCCACGCATCTGGCGCTCGACGAAGGGCTCGATCATGCCGTGCTCTTGCGCCATGCGGCGAATCCACTTGTCCGATTTGATGCTCATGGCGGTTTCCTGAAATAGCGAGGTGGAAAAAATACGTCCGGCATCTTACCGGGGCACGGGGCCGGGTTCAAAGCGCGGCACGCAAATCTCGCCGATCCACCTTGATTTCCGGGTCCTGCCGGCCATCGCCCGCGCCGTCAGTCACCAAATAAGAGAAACCTTCGCAAAGACCATTGGCACATTCTGGAAAAAGGGTTAAGGTGGCGCCACTGTGTTGCTTGTGTCACTGAGAATCTCTACACGATATGTTGAATTTCGATCCAACCATCTACAAGAATTTTTCCTGCTCTTTGCACTCAGTCTCGGCCAGGGTTCTTCCTGAGTCGCAGTTATCTTTGTTCAAGGAGTTACACCATGTCTAATCGCCAAACCGGTACCGTTAAGTGGTTCAACGATGAAAAAGGCTTCGGCTTCATCACTCCACAATCCGGTGACGACCTGTTCGTTCACTTCAAAGCTATCCAATCCGACGGCTTCAAAAGCCTGAAAGAAGGCCAACAGGTTTCTTTCATCGCTACCCGCGGTCAGAAAGGCATGCAAGCTGAAGAAGTTCAAGTTATCTAACTTGCACTTGCTTTAGTAAAAGGCCCCGCCCTCAAAAGCGGGGCTTTTTTGTGCCTGTCATTTTTTGCCAGCGCACAAAAAACTGTGGGAGCGAGCTTGCTCGCGATAACGGTGGATCAGCAACATCAACGTTGGCTGACAGACCGCTATCGCGAGCAAGCTCGCTCCCACAGGTGTGTGGGTGAGCCCGAATTACCAGGTCACGCCGAAGCCAGCCGTGTACCGCGTCTTGCTCAAGTCGCTGTCTTCGGTACCCTCGATGACATCTTTCTCAGCCTTGAGATTGAGCGACGCCCAGTCAGTGACCTTGTAGCGCAGCCCCACTTCAGCGTCGTAGGCGTAATCCGCCACGTCGGACAGGGGTTTGCCCACTTCGCCGTTGGTGAAGAACTCGACGCGCTTGCCGATCAGGTAGCGGTTGTAGTCCCACTTCATGGCCACGGAATAGAAGTTGTCCTTGCCGCCGTCGCGGTATTCGTAGTCGGTGCGGTTCAACAGCGAGCCCAGGGAGAACGCACCCAGCTCGTCGTCCCAGAACTGGTAGCCCGGGCCGGTACCCACCACGCGCTGGCGGGCCAGGTCTTCGACTTTGTCACGCTTGTAGTTCAGGCGACCTTGCCAGAACCATTTATCCGTCAGGAACCGGTCGAGGGAATACTCCAGCCTCCAGTTGTCGGCGGAAACCACGTCATCCTGGAATTCACGGTTGTATTCGCCTTCGGCGGTGTGCCGCCATCTGCCATGGCGCGCCGAAGTCTTGAAGTCGATGTCGTAATCATCGGTATCGTTTTCCGCTCGCTGATAATCCAGCGCGGCATCGATATTGCCTTTCCACACCAGATCCTCGACCACCGGCTTGGGCTTGAGGATCTGCTGGATACTGGCCAGTTCCACGGTCTTGGGCGCGTCACCGTTGGCCAGGGTGACCTTGCCGTCCTCGGCCGCCTGCAGCGCCTTGGCTTTTTCGCCCGTATAGGCATCCTGCTTGACCAGCAATTGCTGGTCGCTTTCGAGGGTCTTGACCTGCTTCCAGTCAATGGGAACCGCGCCGGCGTAATCAGTCTGGATCAGCAACTTGCCGCCATCGAAAACGGTGATTTTACCGGTCAGCTTGTCACCGTTCTTCAACCAGACGGTATCGGCAAGCAAGGGCATGGAGGCGCTGGTAACAGCTAGGCACAACAGGGTTCTAGACAACATAAGCGATAATGGGCTCAAGTTTTCAGTGAAAAGGCGGCATTATCCCCCAGGATGACACCTCAGCAACGACTGACCTGCATATAGATGATGAGTTCATTTCTCAACCAGCCTTGTAGGAATTAATCTACGGACGGACATCCCATCCAGGAACCCTTTACGTGACTGACACACCCGCGGATACCGAGAACGCCGCCCAAATCCGCCGCACGACCCTTTACCTGACCCTGGCCCAGGTGCCGGCGGGCAAAGTCGTCACCTATGGCCAACTCGCCGAAATGGCCGGCCTGGGGCGTGCGGCACGCTGGGTCGGGCGAACTCTCAGCCAGTTGCCAAACGACACCAAGCTGCCCTGGCATCGGGTATTGGGTGCCGGTGGTCGGATCAGCCTGCCGGCGGGCAGCGCCTCAGGGGATGAACAGCGCGCACGCCTGCGCCTGGAAGGCATCAGTGTCCTGAACAATCGTGTTGATATTCAGCGCCATGGCTGGCGCCCGGTAGAGCACAGCGGTTAGAGTGCGCGCTTTGTTTTCGCAATTTTTGAGGCAGACTCCAGCCCATGCCCCGTAAAACCTGGCGCGCCGCCCTCGCCGCCTATGCCAGTCCCTCAACGCTCGTGCTGTTGCTGCTTGGCTTCGCCGCCGGCTTGCCATACATGCTGGTGTTTTCCACGCTTTCGGTCTGGTTGCGCGAAGCCGGCGTGGCCCGCGAAACCATCGGCTACGCGAGCCTGATCGGCCTGGCGTACGCCTTTAAATGGGTCTGGTCGCCACTGCTCGACCAATGGCGCCTGCCACTGCTGGGCAAACTGGGGCGCCGCCGCTCATGGCTGGTGCTCTCCCAGGCCCTCGTGATCCTCGGCCTGATCGGCATGGGTTTCTGTGATCCACAAAAACACCTGTCATGGTTGATCGCCATCGCCGTGATCGTGGCCTTCGCCTCCGCGACGCAGGACATCGCCGTCGACGCCTATCGCCTGGAGATCGCCGACGACACCCGCCAGGCCGCCCTCGCCGCCAGCTACATGTCCGGTTACCGCATCGCTGCGCTACTGGCCACCGCCGGCGCCCTGTTCTTCGCCGAAGGCTTTGGCTCCACCGGTTTCAGCTACAAACACTCGGCCTGGGCCGGCACTTACCTGTTGTTCGGCGTGTTGATGGTTCCAGCGCTCCTCACCTCACTGTTCATGCGTGAGCCGCCGGTGCCGCTGCGCACCCAATTGCAGGCCGGGCGCTACACGTTCGTTCATCAGTTGGCGTCGGTATTCGTGCTGATCGTGCTGCTGGTCTCCGTACCGGCGATGTTCACCCAGCTGTTCAACACCGACTTCGCCAGCGTGCTGTTCGAAGGCGTCAGCCTGCTCGACCTGCTGCTCGAAGACCGCGCCTTCCTGCGGGCCATCCTCTATACCATCCTGACCGCCCTGTGCCTGTCGGCCATGGGCCGGCGCGGACTGGCGCCGGTGCTGACGCCGATCAACGACTTCATCCTGCGTTATCGCTGGCAGGCCCTGCTGCTGCTCGGGCTGATCGCAACCTATCGGATGTCCGACACGGTCATGGGCGTCATGGCCAACGTGTTCTACATTGACCAAGGGTTCACCAAGGACCAGATCGCCAGCGTCAGCAAGATTTTCGGGCTGATCATGACCCTCGTCGGCGCCGGCATGGGCGGCCTGCTGATCGTCCGTTTCGGCATCCTGCCCATCCTGTTCATCGGCGGGGTCGCCTCGGCCGCCACCAACATCCTCTTCCTGATGCTGACCGACATGGGCGCCAACCTGAAGATGTTGATTGTCACCATCTCCCTGGACAACTTCAGCTCCGGCCTGGCCACTTCGGCGTTCGTCGCCTACCTGTCGAGCCTGACCAACCTGAAATTCTCCGCCACCCAATACGCCCTGCTCAGCTCGATCATGCTGTTGCTGCCGCGCTTGATCGGTGGTTATTCAGGGGTGATGGTGGAGAAGTTCGGCTACCACAATTTCTTCCTGATCACCGCACTGCTGGGCGTGCCCACCCTGCTGCTGATCGCCTTGCATTGGTTCCAGGAGAACCGTCGCCAGGATTCGACACCCACCGAGGAACCGGCGCCCACCCGGCCCGCGGAAGAGTCGTAGGAAACTTCAGCAAACGCCGGGGAAACGGCGTTCGCACCTGGCGACCGGCCACGCGCCTGTACGCCAGGGCATCTCGCCCGTACAATGCTCCGTCACTTCTCGTCATCAGCAACCGACAACGGTCAACCATGCGCACCAGTCAATATTTGCTCGCCACACAGAAAGAAACGCCTTCCGACGCCGTCGTGATCAGCCATCAGCTGATGCTGCGTGCCGGCATGATCCGCAAGCTCGCTTCTGGCCTGTACACCTGGCTGCCGATGGGCCTGCGAGTCATGCGCAAGGTGGAAGCCATCGTTCGTGAAGAGATGGACGCCGCTGGCGCCCTGGAAGTATTGATGCCGGGCACCCAACCAGCCGAGCTGTGGCAGGAATCGGGGCGCTGGGAAGAATACGGTCCTGAACTGCTGCGCATCAAAGACCGTCACGGTCGCGACTTCTGTGCAGGCCCGACCCACGAAGAAGTGATCACCGACCTGATGCGCAACGAGTTGAGCAGCTACAAGCAGCTGCCGATCAACCTGTATCAGATCCAGACCAAGTTCCGTGACGAGATCCGTCCACGCTTCGGCCTGATGCGCGGTCGCGAATTCATCATGAAGGACGCCTACTCGTTCCATGCCGACCTGGCTTCGCTGCAGGTCACCTATGACCGCATGCACCAGGCGTATTGCAACGTGTTCACCCGCCTGGGCCTGAAATTCCGTCCGGTCGAAGCCGACAACGGCTCCATCGGCGGCGCCGGTTCCCACGAGTTCCACGTACTGGCCGAGTCCGGCGAAGACGACATCGTCTTCAGCAACGGCTCCGACTACGCCGCGAACATCGAGAAGGCCGAAGCCGTCCCTCGGGAAACGTCCCGCGCCGCGCCGACCGAAGAACTGCGCCTGGTGGACACGCCGAACGCCAAGACCATTGCCCAGTTGGTGGAAGGCTACAACCTGCCGATCGAACGGACCATCAAGACCCTGATCGTGCGGGCGGAAGAAGCCGGCAAGCTGATTGCCCTGATCGTCCGTGGCGACCACGAACTGAACGAAATCAAGGCTGCCAACCAGCCAGGCGTCGCCAGCCCGCTGGTCATGGCCACCGAAGCCGACCTGCGCGACGCCATTGGCGCCGGTGCCGGTTCCCTCGGCCCGTTGAACCTGCCACTGCCGATCATCATCGACCGTTCGGTAGCATTGATGAGCGACTTCGCCATCGGCGCCAACATCGACGACAAACACTACTTCGGCGTGAACTGGGAACGCGACCTGCCGGTTCCAACCGTCGCGGACCTGCGCAACGTCGTGGCCGGCGACCCGAGCCCCGATGGCAAGGGCACCCTGGAAATCAAGCGGGGCATCGAAGTCGGGCACATCTTCCAGCTGGGCAACAAGTACAGCAAGGCGATGAAGTGCGAAGTGCTGGGCGAGAACGGCAAGCCGGTCACCCTGGAAATGGGTTGCTACGGCATCGGTGTTTCCCGCGTGGTGGCAGCCGCCATCGAGCAGAACAACGACGACAAAGGCATCATCTGGAGCGACACGCTGGCGCCGTTCCAGGTGGCCCTGGTGCCGCTGCGCTATGAAACCGACCTGGTGCGTGAAGCCACCGACAAGCTCTACGCCGAACTGACGGCCGCCGGCTTCGAAGTGCTGCTGGACGACCGCGACAAGAAAACCAGCCCCGGCATCAAGTTCGCGGACATGGAACTGATCGGCATCCCCCACCGGATCGTCGTCAGTGACCGTGGCCTGGCCGAAGGCAACCTGGAATACAAGAGCCGCACCGAGGCCGAGCCGCAAGCGCTGCCGGTCGCCGACGTGCTGTCGTTCCTCCAGGCCCGTATCCGCCGCTGACACCAGATAGAGACGTCATGTTCAAGCGAAACACCTTAGGCCTCGGTGGCGCCGCCCTGTGCGGCGCCCTGCTGGTCAGCGGCTGTGCCAACCAAATGTCACAACGCAGCGAGCACGAAGAGCGGGTCGAGCGCAAATTGCTCGACCACAGCCTGCAAATCGACGTGGGCGAACCCAAGGTGCTCGACCTGCCGCAGCGTCGGGTGCGCATCAATGAGCAGAAAACCTTCGAAGTCACCGAGTTCGAGGTTACCCGCCATTACGATCGCTACACACCGTACCAACCCTGGCGGGAGATCTACGAGATTCCCCTGGGCGCGGTGGCCGTCGTGGCTGGCATCGGCGCGAACGTGGTCAATGTGTTCGCCCTCGGCAACCTGCCGGACACGGCGACCCGTGACTGGATCAGCTACGGTTTCGCCGGGCTCAACCCGTTCATGAACGTCCCCTCCCACGGCCGTGCCCAGCAGAACCTGGCGGGCATCGACGAAGTCCAGCGCGACAAGCGCACGGAACACTCGAGCCTGCCCTGGAGCGAACGCCCGGTGGAGGTCAAGGCCGCCCGGCAGACCTTCGAGCTGAGCACTGACCGTAATGGCGTGCTGCGCTTGAACCTGCTGGAAAGCCCGTTCGCCGAGCAGGACCTGAGCCAGTTTGGCAAATTGCAGATCAGCGTGACGGATGCCCAGGACGAAGTGCACACCGACTCATCCCTGAGCATCAGCAGTACCTTGCGCAGCAAACTGGTGGAAGCTCATGCGCTGATCTACGACGACTTGGAAGACGACGAGGTGAGCCAGTGGGTTCATCGGGTCAAGCGCCTGTCGGAGCTGGGACTTGAAGAAGAGGCCAGCGAACTGGAACAGAGCCTGATCGAACTGACGCGCAACGATCCGGAGTTGCAGACCGAGTTCATGAAAGCCCTGACCAAGGATGGCGGGCGGTTGGTGGCGGATCCTGGCACTAACTGAAATATCCCCTGTGGCAAGGGGATTGTGTGAGGGCAAGACCTGTGGGAGCAAGGCTTGCCCGCGATGACGGTCTCAAGGACGCTATCGCGAGCAAGCTTTGCTCCCACAGGATTCCCTTGCCACAAGGACCGCGCCAAACAGGGCACTCATCGTCAGTCTCACCGCTCGAACAACTCCAACTGCTCGAACCCTCCCCGCAAATCTTCCAGCCGCACCCCGATTCCCAATAACCGCACCGGCTTCCCGCCCCGGTTGAACGCCTGGGTCAGCAGCAACTGATAACTGCCCAGGTCCCGCCCTGCCCCGGCCTGTTCCAGTGTGGTCTGGGTGAAGTCGTGGAACTTCACTTTGACGAACGGCTTGCCCGGTCGATAACTGCTGTCGATCCGCGCCATGCGCCCTTTGAGGGTTTCCATCAGTTCCGGCAGTTTGTCGAGACAACTCACCAGGTCGGGCAAGTCGACATCGTAGGTATTTTCGACGCTGATGGACTGCCGTCGGCTGTCGTTGTGCACCAGACGCTCATCGATCCCACGGGCCAGGCTCCAGAGCCGCTCACCGAAACTGCCGAATTCGCGCACCAGCGCCAGCTTGTCCCACTCACGCAACTGCAGGCAATCGACGATACCGAGCCGGTTCAGCTTCTCGGCGGTGACCTTGCCTACACCGTGGAGCTTGCTGACCGGCAGGGCCGAGACAAAGTCCTCAACCTGATCCGGGGTGATGACGAACAATCCGTTGGGCTTTTTCCAGTCACTGGCGATCTTGGCCAGGAATTTGTTCGGCGCGACGCCGGCGGACACGGTGATGTGCAACTGGTTGGAAACGCGTCGGCGAATATCCTGGGCGATGCGGGTGGCGCTGCCGCCAAAATGGGCACTGGCAGAGACGTCGAGGTAGGCCTCGTCCAGGGACAGCGGCTCGATCAGGTCGGTGTAATCACTGAAAATCGTATGAATTTCCTTCGACGCTTCCCGATAAGCCTCCATTCGTGGCTTGACGATGGTGAGGTCCGGACAGAGCTTCAAGGCGTGGCCGGAAGACATGGCCGAGCGCACGCCGTAGGCCCGCGCTTCGTAGTTGCAGGTGGCAATCACCCCCCGCCGATCCGCCGAGCCCCCCACCGCCATGGGCTTGCCGGCCAGCCGCGGATCATCGCGCATCTCGATAGCAGCATAGAAACAGTCACAGTCGACATGGATGATTTTACGTTGCGTCATAGAAGAACAGGGCGTGGGACGAATCGGGCCCCCAGTATCGCACCAGCACCTGTATATAGCACCAGTAGTTTGAAAGATCCTTCGTCGAGCTCAGAAAACCCCTACACAAATTTACTTCTTCAATCGCAACGCTCCCTCCAATAGAGCTTCAGCCCTTGCCAGGCCTGCGTCACAGCGCTGTCACAATGCCCACACGCAAGGCTAAGCGCTTGAAGCGGAACAGGTTTTTGTGACACCAGGGTTGACAGCGGCTCGATCCTCTGTAGAATGCCGCCACACAGACGCGGGATGGAGCAGTCTGGTAGCTCGTCGGGCTCATAACCCGAAGGTCGTCGGTTCAAATCCGGCTCCCGCAACCAAACATCAAAAAAGGCTACTCGAAAGAGTGGCCTTTTTTGTGCGTGCTCGTTTTTTGACCACACGATCAGAGACTCGCCGCCTGCGACACCCTACGCACTGCAAGTTGTAGGACAATTTCCCTTTGATTCCGCGCATTTAGGAGGGCAAGGGACGGATTGGCCGTTTATTTGACCCTGGCGTCTTTTATCGGTTGACACTCGGGCGTTCGCCTGTAGAATGCCGCCACACAGACGCGGGATGGAGCAGTCTGGTAGCTCGTCGGGCTCATAACCCGAAGGTCGTCGGTTCAAATCCGGCTCCCGCAACCAAATATCAAGAAAGGCTACTCGAAAGAGTGGCCTTTTTTGTGTCTGGCGAAAAAAGCTCTACATTACAAAGATTTTGTAATTATTTTCCTTCGCGGGGATTGGTAACTTGGCTGGATACCCCCATCCTGTCGCGCATAGCTCAAGAGGTGATTGATGCGCGCCCACTCGTCTGACCCGCAAGACTCCGTTACTGCGACACAACCGATCAAAGCCGAGCGACTGCGCTGGCTGGATCGGATCAGCCAGTACCGCCAGCCCATTGGCCTCGCGGTCACGCTGCTGCTGTTTGCGATTGCATTGATTGCCTGCCGCCATCTGCTGAGCGAGCTCGATCTATACGCTCTGCACGACTCGATTCTTGAAGTGCCCCGGCCCGCCCTGCTTGGTGCGATCGCCGCCACGGTCGCCGGCTTCATCATTCTTTTGGGCTATGAATGGTCCGCCAGCCGTTACGCCGGTGTGACGCTGCCGCCACAAACCATGGTCCTGGGCGGGTTCACCGCGTTCGCCATCGGTAATGCCATTGGCCTGTCGCTGCTGTCGGGCGGTTCGGTTCGCTACCGCCTGTATGCGCGCCATGGCCTGGGGGCATCGGATGTCGCCCACATGACGCTGTTCGCCAGCCTGTCCCTGGGCTGCGCGTTGCCGCCGTTGGCGGCCCTGGCGACACTCAGCAACCTGCCCGCCGCGTCTGCCGCGCTGCACTTGCCTGCCGCTTTGCTGGGGGCCATTTCCGTGGCGGTGCTGCTGCTCACCAGCGTACTGGCCATCGGCATTTACCGCCGACGCCTGCCGGAACAGCCGCATCGGGACAGCCTTCTGGTAAAGGCCGGGCGCCGCACGCTGCGCCTGCCGGGCCGACGCCTGACCTTCCTGCAACTGGTGATCACCGCGCTGGATGTCGCCGCGGCCGCCACCGTGTTGTATCTGTTACTGCCCGAGGCGCCGCCGTTCGGCGCTTTCCTGCTGGTGTACCTGCTGGCCCTGGCTGCCGGCGTGCTCAGCCATGTACCGGGCGGGGTCGGGGTATTCGAGGCGATTCTGCTGGCCGCGTTTGCCGACAAACTCGGCGCCGCACCGCTGGCCGCCGCGCTGTTGCTGTATCGCTTGATCTACGTGCTGCTGCCGATGCTGGTGGCCTGCGTGTTGCTGCTGATCAACGAGGCGCAACGGCTGTTCCAGACGCGCCAGAGCCTGCGGGCGGCATCGGGTTTCGCCGCGCCGATCCTGGCGGTGCTGGTGTTTCTCTCCGGCGTGGTGCTGCTGTTTTCCGGCGTGACACCGGAAATCGACACCCGCCTGGAGCACATCGGCTTCCTGATCCCCCATCGGCTGGTGGACGCTTCGCACTTCGGCGCCAGCCTGGTGGGCGTGTTGTGCCTGTTGCTCGCCCAGGGCCTGCGCCGTCGCCTGTCGGCCGCCTGGATGCTGACCACGGTTCTGCTCCTGGTGGGCGCCCTGCTCTCGCTGCTCAAGGGCTTCGACTGGGAAGAAGCCACGCTACTGACCCTGACAGCCGCCCTGCTGGCGGTATTCCGGCGCTCCTTTTATCGTCCGAGCCGCCTGACTGAACTGCCGTTTTCCCCGCTGTTCCTGATCGCCAGCCTCTGCGTGCTCGGCGCGTCGATCTGGCTGCTGCTGTTTGCCTATCAGGACGTGCCCTACAGCCACCAACTGTGGTGGCAGTTCACCCTTGATGCCGACGCCCCTCGCGGCCTGCGCTCGCTACTGGGCGCCGCGGTGCTACTGGTGGTGGTGTCCCTGACCTGGCTGCTGCGCACCGCGCGTCCGGTGATCCATCTGCCGACAGCAGAGGAACTGGAGCGGGCCAAGACGATTCTCATGACCTCCTCGCAACCCGACGGCGGCCTGGCCCTGACCGGTGACAAGGCGCTGCTGTTCCACCCCAACGACGAGGCGTTCCTGATGTATGCCCGCCGTGGTCGCAGCCTGGTGGCGCTGTATGACCCGATCGGGCCGACCCAGCAACGGGCCGAAATGATCTGGCAGTTCCGCGACCTGTGCGACATCTACCATGCCCGTCCCGTGTTCTATCAGGTGCGCGCCGAAAACCTGCCGTACTACATGGACATCGGCCTGACGGCCATCAAGCTGGGCGAGGAAGCACGGGTCGACCTCAAGCGTTTCGATCTCGAAGCCAAGGGCAAAGAGATGAAGGACTTGCGCTACACCTGGAACCGCGGCACCCGTGACGGCCTGTCGCTGGAGATCCACGAACCGGGCCAGGCGCCGATGGATGAGCTCAAGGTCATTTCCGATGCCTGGCTGACTGGCAAGAACGTGCGGGAAAAAGGTTTCTCCCTGGGGCGTTTCAGCGATGACTACCTCAAGCATTTCCGCATCGCGGTGATTCGTTTCGAGGGCCGGCCGGTGGCGTTCGCCAACCTGTTGGAAACCCACAGCCACGAACTGGCCAGCCTCGACCTGATGCGCGCCCACCCCGAGGCGCCGAAACTGACCATGGAGTTCATGATGGTCGGCCTCATCCAGCATTATAAAAACCATGACTACGCCCGCTTCAGCCTCGGCATGGTCCCGCTGTCGGGCCTGCAACCGCGGCGCGGCGCACCACTGACCCAGCGCCTGGGCTCGATGGTGTTCCGCCGTGGCGAGCAGCTCTATAACTTCCAGGGGCTGCGCCGCTTCAAAGACAAATTCCAGCCAAACTGGGAACCTCGTTACATGGCCGTGCCCGCCGGACTCGATCCGCTGGTGGCGCTGGCCGATACTGCCGCCCTGATTGCGGGCGGCCTGACTGGACTGGTGAAACGCTGATGATGCAACGCTCCTGGCGATACGTAGTGGCCGCCCTGCTGGTGCTGGCGGTGATTCTCGGTGGCGGTTACTGGTACTGGAACCGCCCGGCCCCGCAACCGACCCTGGAACAACTGGCGCCCGCCGATGGCGCAGCGCTGACCCGGGTCACCCCCGGCACCAAGGCACGCGCCCGGGTGCTGGTGGCAGTCAATGAAGACCAGAAGCTCAACGACACGCAATTGACGACCCTCAGCCGCAGTGGCTCGGCGCAGATCGTCCAGGTGATCCTGCCCAAGGACTGCATGTTGCAAGGCCGTGCCCTGCAGGCCGGCCTGAGAGAGCTCCAGGGCCCGGCCACGCTGGTCAGCGGCATCGGCCCTGGCGCCGTGCTGGCCTGGCGTTGGCTGGCTGAACAGAAGGACGACAAGGCCAAGGCCGTTTCAGTGGACCTGGCCCTGGAAAAACCCGGCTGCACCCACCTGCTGCCTAAAAAGGCAGCCCACGGCCATTGGCTGGTGGCTTGGAACGATAACCCTGACGACACCAGCGCCGGTTTCGTACGCGACCAATCGAATGCCGAGACCAGCATCAGCGACTACGACATCAACCTGCCGCAAGTGCTGAACAACGAACTGCGCAAGATCCTGGTGGGCACCGACAAGGCCAAGGGCGGCCTGAGCATCCCGGTCGTGGAAGTCCCGGCCAGCCAGACACGGGACACCGTCACCCTGTTTCTCTCCGGAGATGGCGGCTGGCGCGACCTGGACCGCGACGTGGCCGATGAAATGGCCAAGATCGGCTACCCGGTGGTCGGCATCGACACCCTGCGCTACTACTGGCAACACAAGAGCCCGGAGCAGAGCGCGGCGGACCTGACCGAGCTGATGCAGCACTATCGGCAGATCTGGGGCACCAAGCGCTTCATCCTGACCGGCTACTCCTTCGGCGCCGACGTGTTGCCGGCCATCTACAATCGCCTGCCGGCCACCGAGCAACAACGAGTCGATGCGATCATCCTGCTGGCCTTCGCCCGCACCGGCAGCTTCGAGATCGAAGTCGAAGGCTGGCTCGGCAACGCCGGCACCGAAGCCGCCACTGGCCCGGAAATGGCCAAGCTGCCAGCCGAGAAAGTGGTGTGCATCTACGGCGGTGAAGAAGCCGACGAAAGCGGCTGCACCGACAAGACCGCCGTTGGCGAAGCCATCAAGCTGCCTGGCGGCCATCACTTCGACGAAAACTACCCGGCCCTGGCCAAGCGCCTGATCGATGAGATCAACGAGCGGCAGAACAAGGTTGCCGAACAGTAAGTCGATACACGCCTGACAAAAAGCCCCGGCAGCCTCAAGGTTGCCGGGGCTTTTTTGTGCTCGACTGCCCCCCACTGTGGGAGCTAATACTGTTCATTCAAGAGAAATGATGGACCTGTGGCGAGGGAGCTTGCTCCCGCTCGGCTGCGAAGCAGTCGTAAACCGACCGGTGCGGTGTGTCTGATTCTCCGCATTTGGCAGGTTTTGGGGCCGCTTCGCAGCCCAGCGGGAGCAA
>NZ_JACNDD010000104.1:0-24526 GCF_017351395.1 Pseudomonas sp. FW305-28 | reverse complement strand
CTCGCTCCCACAGGGGGTTCTGTTGTTCTTCAGACCGTAGCAGGTGCTTTTTCGATGTCGGTGTTCCTCGTCGCGGGGTTGAGCATCATCTGCGCCGCCTTCTCGGCAATCATCAGCGTCGGCGAGCAGGTGTTGCCCGAGGTGATGCGCGGCATGATCGAGGCATCGGCGATGCGCAGGCCCTTGATGCCGTGGACGCGCAGTTGCGCATCCACCACCGCGTCGCGATCCTGGCCCATGCGGCACGTGCCAACCGGGTGGAAAATCGTCGTGCCGATCCGGGCGGCGGCCTGGTGCAGTTCCTCTTCGGTTTGCAGGCTGGGGCCCGGCAGGTACTCCACCGGTTTGAACGCGCTCAGGGCCGGGGCCGCGACGATGCGGCGGGTCAGGCGGATGGCGTCGGCGGCGACCCGCAGGTCCTCGGGGTGGCTCAGGTAGTTGGGCTGGATCAGCGGCGCTTCATGTAAATCGGCGGAGCGGATGTCCACCCGACCACGGCTTTGCGGGCGCAGGTCGCAGACCGACGCGGTGAACGCCGGGAAGCTGTGCAGCGGTTCGCCGAAGCGTTCCAGGGACAGCGGCTGCACGTGGTATTCGAGGTTGGCCGAGGTCTGTTCCGGGCCCGAGCGGGCGAACGCGCCGAGTTGGCTGGGGGCCATGGACAGCGGGCCGCTGCGGTCGTACAGATAGCGTAGGCCCATGCCCATCTTGCCCCACAGGGTGCCGGCGATCTGGTTCAGGGTGCGGGCGTTTTCCAACTGGTAGATCAGCCGCAGTTGCAGGTGGTCCTGCAAGTTGCCGCCGACACCGGGCAGTTCATGGGTCACGCCGATGCCCAGGCGTTGCAGCAGGCTGCGTGGGCCGATCCCGGAACGTTGCAGGATCCCCGGCGACCCCACGGCCCCGGCGCACAGGACGATTTCCTTGCGGGCCTTGAAGGTCATGCCCTTGCCTTGCCAGCGCGCGCTGACGGCGTGGGCGCGGTCGTCACGCAGCAACACGCGGTCGACCTCGACGTCGGTCAACACCGTGAGGTTGGCGCGCTGGCGAACCGGCTTGAGAAACGCCTTGGCCGCGTTCCAGCGCACCCCGGCTTTCTGGTTGACCTGGAAGTAGCCACAGCCTTCATTGTCGCCGCCGTTGAAATCGTCGACGTTAGGGATGCCGCTCTGTTCGGCGGCACTGCGGAAGGCATCGAGAATCGGCCATGACAGGCGCTGGCGTTCGACCCGCCATTCGCCGCCGACGCCGTGAAATTCGGACGCGCCGGCAAAGTGGTTTTCGCTCTGGCGGAACAGCGGCAGCACGTCTTCCCAGGCCCAGCCGGGATTGCCCTCGGCGGCCCAGCCATCGTAGTCCGCAGCCTGGCCGCGCATGTAGATCATGCCGTTGATGGAGGAGCAACCGCCCAGGACCTTGCCGCGCGGGTAGCTCAGGGCCCGCCCTTGCAGGCCCGGTTGTGCTTCGGTCTTGAAGCACCAGTCGGTGCGTGGGTTGCCGATGCAGAATAGATAGCCGACCGGGATGTGAATCCACGGATAATTGTCGCGCCCGCCGGCTTCGAGCAGCAGCACCCGGTGTTGCGGGTTGGCCGAAAGCCGATTGGCCAGCAAGCACCCGGCAGGGCCGGCGCCCACGATCACGTAATCGTATTCATCGACGACAGGTTGCATTCGCGACCTCATTCTTGTTGTTGTGGGACCCATCCTAGTTGTTAGTTTTCGTCAAAAGAATGTTAGTTTTTGCGCAGTGGCTGTGCGTTTATAAACAGTCATGCCTTCAGGCGTGTTCAAGGATCGCTTCATGTTCGACTGGAATGACCTGCGCTACTTCCTGGAACTGCAACGCAGCGGGCGTTTGTTGACGGCTGCACGGCGCCTGAACACCACCCACGCCACGGTGGCCCGGCATATCGAGGCCATCGAGAAAAGCCTGGGCACCGCATTGTTCGTCCAGCATGCCCAGGGCTATGAACTGACCCCGGCGGGCGAGACGTTGCTCAAGCACGCCGAGGCCATGGAAAACGTGGCATTGCTGGCCCAGGAGGACATCACCCAGTCCAGTGCGCCCCTGGGCAAGATCCGCCTGGGAGTGACCGAAGGGCTGGGCATCATGTTCCTCGCCAGTCGCATGGATGGGTTGTTCCAGCGTTATCCGGGGCTGGAGGTGGAACTGGTGGCGGTGCCGCGCTTTGTCAGCATCCTCAACCGTGAGGCGGAAATCAGCATCCACCTCGAACGCCCGGCGGCCGACCTGCTGGTGACCCGCAAACTCACCGACTACAGCCTGGCGCTGTACGCCAGCCAGGCCTACCTGGACCGCTCGCCGGCGTTGCGCAGCCGCGAGGACCTGGCCCGCCACGCCTGGATCGGTTATGTCGATGACCTTTTGTTCAGCCAGGAACTGATGTTCCTCAACAGCTTTTGCCGCAACCCCCGGGTGGTGTTCCACAGTACCAGCGTCATCGCCCAGCAACAGGCCGCGCGCTCGGGCCTGGGGATCGCCGTGTTGCCGTGCTACATGGCCAGCGGTGACCCGACGCTGGTGCCGTTGCTGCCAGACGAAACCATTCGCCGCAGCTATTGGATCAGCACCCGCCGCGAACTGCACAAGTCCGTACGCCTGCGGGTGTTGTGGGATTACGTGGTGCAGTTGTGCGAGCGCGAGCAGGGGTTATTACTCCCCTGAGCAAGCGATGCCTTTGTGGCGAGCCGTTCTGTGGGGGCAAGGCTTGCCCGCGATGAGGAAACACACAGTCTATTTGAAACCGAGTCGCCTGCTTCGCGGGCAAGCCTTGCTCCCACAAATGAATCCCCTTGCCACAGAGTCATCGACTCTCCAGTGCTGGCCGCCCAAGCCCCCTTTTATGGCCCCCAATGACCTCAAGCCGATGCGGTGGCGTGCCTTAGTGTGGGAACTGCCAGACCCACCACAAGAAAGGCGCAACCGTTGCGCCACCAAGAGGGGCCTTATGTCGGCAATCACGCCTTCCTTCCTGCTTCGAACCGCTGCCGTCGTGTCGTTCGGCGCGTTGCTTGCCGCGTGTGGCGAAGAGTCCAAGCCGCCCGCGCCCACGGTATTCACGGCCATGCCCAGCGATGCGGCCCTGGCCCAGGTCTACGACAGCAGCTGCAAGCTCTGCCACGCCAACCCCGGTGCCGGGGCACCGCTGACCGGCGATACGAACGCCTGGGCCCCGCGGGTTGCCCAGGGCGCCGACACCCTGCTGGACCACGCGATCAACGGCTACAACGGCATGCCGCCGATGGGCCTGTGCATGCACTGTTCCGAGGAGCAGTTCCTGGCCTTGATCGCCTTCATGTCCGGTCAACACTTCCAATAATGAATACGGGTACTACGGCATGACGATGGATTACTCACGGCGTCGGTTGCTGCAACAGGCCGGCGTTGTTGCCGCCTTCACGGCACTGGGCAGCCAGGGCGCCCTGGCCGAGCTGATGCGTGCGCCGCGGTTGATCCCGTGGCGCAACTGGTCCGGTGCGCAGAGTTGCTTGCCGGCGGCGCGCCTGGCCCCCAAGGATCTCGATGAACTGGTGCAGGTGGTGCGCCGCGCCGAAGGGCGGATTCGTCCGGTGGGTTCCGGTCATTCCTTCAGCGCCCTGGTGCCCACCGATGGCACCTTGTTGTCGCTGAGTTTTTTCAGTGGCCTGCTGGATCACGACGAGGCCAGCCTGCAAGCCACGTTCGGTGGCGGCACGCCCATGTCACGCATGGGCCCGGCGCTCAAGGCCATCGGCCAGGCACTGCCGAACATGGCCGACGTGGATTACCAGACCCTGGCCGGTGCCATCGCCACTTCGACCCACGGCACCGGCAAGGCCTTTGGCTCCTACGCGTCCCAGGTCGTCGGCCTGCAACTGGTGACGGCCAGCGGCGAGGTCCTCGATTGCGATGCCCAGCATCATGCCGAAGTGTTCAAGGCTGGTCGGGTGTCCCTTGGCGCGCTGGGGCTGGTGACCCGCGTGCGCCTGCAGAACCGCGCCGCCTATCGCTTGCGCGAGCACCAGTGGGTGGCGAAAACCGAGGAGTTGCTCGAGGACGTGGATGCCAACACCCGGGACAACCAGCACTGGGAAATGCAAGTCGTTACCCATTCCGACTATGCGCTGTCGATCACCCTGAACGAGACCACGGATCCGGCCACGCCGCCGATCAGCCCCGAGGAGGAGGGCGGCAACGAGTTCGTTTCCCTGATCGAAAACCTCGACAAGTACGGCAGCGATTTTCCGGCGATCCGGCGAGCGTTGCTCAACAGCCTGCGGCTGGTGGCCGATTTCGATGACCGCGTCGGTGATTCCCATGACATCTACGCCAACGCCCGTAGCGTGCGCTTCAACGAGATGGAGTACTCAGTGCCGGCCGAACACGGCCCGGCGTGCCTGCGGGAGATCCTTGCACTGATCCGCGACAAGGACCTGCGCACCTGGTTTCCCATCGAATACCGCTACGTGAAGGCCGACGACATTGCCTTGAGCATGTTCGAAGGCCGGGACAGTTGCTCGATCTCCGTGCACCAGCACTACCAGATGGACCATCATAATTTCTTCGCCGCCATCGAGCCGATTTTCTGGAAGTACCAGGGCCGTCCGCACTGGGGGAAATTGCACTCTCTGAACGCCAAGGCCCTTCAGGCGCTGTACCCGCGCTGGACTGAATTCACCCAGGTGCGCCAGGCACTGGACCCTGGCGGCAAGTTCCTCAATGGGCATCTTTCATCGCTTCTGGGCTTGAGCTGAAGCAAGCACCTGTGGGAGCGAGCTGGCTCGCGATGGCGGTGCATCAGTCGACATTCATGCAAACTGATCCATTGCTATCGCGAGCAAGCTCGCTCCCACAATTGTTTTGGGGTGTTCATAAGGATCTGTATTCCCCTGCACATCTGCTGTGGGAGCGAGCCTGCTCGCGAAGCAGCGACTCGGTCAAAACGCAAACGGGATACTGATCTTGGCCCAGAGCATTTCCCCTTCCGGGCGATTCTCCACGTCGAACTCCTTGGCCCAGCGGATCTCGGCGCTGGCGTATTTGAGGAAGGTCAGGTGCAGTGCCGGGCCAATGGCAAAGACCTGGCCGCGTACGCCATCGTCCACGTCTTGCCCGGCGAATTGCACGGTGCGGCCATACTGTTTGTCGTCAGTGGTCTGCTTGAGGTAGTAGCCGTTGAGCCCCAGCCTCAAGTTGTCGGTCACGCGGTAGCTGACGGAGTAATCGAAGTGGAAAATCTGCCCCGAACGGTAGTCGGTGTCCTTGTTCTTGCGGTTGAAGCTGTAGGTGCTTTTCATCGACACCTCGGTGTCTTCCGTGGGCAACCAGGTGAAGGAAAACAGTGGCTTGTAGGTGTAGAAATTGTTGCTGGTGTTGGCCAGTCGATCGGTGCTGTATTCGCCGGTCGGTACGGTGATTTCCACCGCCGCGGCCAGGGTCAGGTTTTTGCCCATGTCCCAGAGCACGATGGGCGAAATGGTCGTGTCGCCCATGCCCTCGCGGGTGTCGTGCAGGCCGAACACCGAAACTTCCTGCTTGATCCAGGGTTGGGCGATGTAGATCCCCGCGCGCCCACCGGCCACCCGCAACGGGCTCAGGTAATCGATGCGCGGGACCACTGCCGTGGATTCGATTTCGACATCCGGCAGTTCGCCGCCCAATGAACTGATGTTGAATTTCCGGGCCTTGTAATGGTTGTAGTAGAGGTTGAACGCGACCATGTGGTCCGGAAGGCTGTCGACCTCCAGCGGCAACACAAAAAAGCCGTCGGTGCCAGGGCCGATGTTGTCCACCCCCGATTCGGTCGCCAGGGCGGGCAGGGCACCGCCGCAGGCCAGGCCGAGGGTCAGTTGCAAGGCGAATGTCGTGCGGGTCGGGTTCATGAAGGGGCTCATTATTATTGTTGGAAATGCACCGGAGGTCCGAGTCATACAAATAAGCCCTTCGCCGCCGACAGGGCAGGGTATTGGCGGCCATACAGGGGACTTGGGCGGCCAGATTTTTATGCCCCTCTATCCAGCGGCTCATGCTAACTTTATGAAATAACCGGTTACAAAAACGCCACCTAACGTGCTCCGGAATCCGCCCCATGCAGATGAAAGTCATCGATCCCACCTATGAATTGGCGCTGGTATCGCCATTTCTGCTGCAAACCCTGGCCGAGGTGGTGGCGGACAAGGGCTTCGATGCCGCCAGCCTGTGTCGCGGCCTGGGGTTCGACCTCGATGACCTGCAAGATCCGGCCCAGCGCATTTCCTACCGCCAGGCCGTGATCATGATTCAACGTTCGCTCAAGCTGTTGCCCGACCAGGGCCTGGGGCTGTGGGTGGGTGATCGCAACGTGCTTGGCACCCTCGGCCTGCTGGGCCACGTCTTGTCGTTGTGCGAAACCCTGCGCGATGCCTTCGCCCTGGGGGTTCGTTACCAGCACACCACCGGCGGCATCGCAGTGACCCGCGTCGAAGAAGCCACTGACCGAATCAGGGTCGAGGCCACTTGCCGCCTGCCTTTCGCCGAGATCCAGGTGTTTGCCGTGGAAGAGTTCTTCGCCAGCCTGATGGTCTATGGCCGGGCGCTGGCCAGTCCCGATTTCAAGCCCCTGGCCGTGGAGTTCATGCACGCCGCTCCGTCCTATGCCCAGGAGTATCAGCGGATATTGGGACCGGAGGTGCGCTTCGGTTGCCGGCACAATCGCATGTTGATCGATGTGCGCTGGCTGGATATGCGCCTGCCCAATCATCACCCGCTGGCCCTGCGCCAGGCATTGGCCTTGCTGGAGCAGGAGGCCTGCGAGGTCCACCAGAAGATCGACCTGATCCAGACCGTGGAACGGGCCATTGCCCGGGACCTGACCCGTGGCAGCCACATCGAGAAAATCGCCGGCGATCTCAACATGAGCAGCCGCACCCTGCGTCGGCGCCTGACCGAACACAACCTGACCTTCGAGACCTTGCTCGAACAAGTGCGCCGCGGCCGCACCCTGAACCTGCTGGCCAACCCCGAGCTGTCCATCGAGCGCATCACCGAAGAAGTCGGTTACAGCGATGTGCGCAGTTTCCGCCGGGCGTTCCGGCGCTGGACCGGCATGAGCCCGAGCGCGTTTCGCAACGAGGGGCAAACGTTGTAGCCACGACATTCAGGCTGGGTCTGATTAAACTCCTGCCTTTTTTGAGGGGCTCATTGCGCAGCCTGGGCCTTGATTCCATGAGTCAAACGATGAAAACGGTACGCTGGGGCATGATCGGGTGTGGCAGCGTGACGGAACGCAAGAGTGGGCCGGCTTTCTACAAGGCGCCCGGTTCAGCGCTGGTAGCGGTGATGGGGCGACGTCTGGAGGCCGTGTCCGATTATGCTGGACGCCACGGCATCGCCAGGTTCTACACCGACGCGCAGTCCCTGATCGATGATCCCGAAGTCGATGCGGTTTACATTGCGACGCCGCCCGACAGTCATTTGAGCTATAGCCTGCTGGTGGCTGCCGCAGGCAAACATTGCTGCGTCGAGAAACCCATGTCCCTCAATGTCGCGCAGAGCCGGGAAATGCAGCGCGTATTCAACACCGCAGGGGTGCAGCTGTTTGTGTCGTACTACCGGCGCTCGCTGCCGCGTTTTCGCAAAGTGCGGCAATGGATCGAGCAAGGATGCATCGGTGACATCCGGCATTTGACCTGGACCCTGACTAAGCCCGCGTCATCGGCGGATATCAGCGGTGCGACCAATTGGCGTACTGATCCGGCGATTGCGGGCGGAGGTTATTTCACGGACCTGGCCTGCCATGGCCTTGACCTGTTCCAGTTCCTGTTGGGGGACATCGTCGAGGTGACAGGCTTCGCCGCTCGCCAGAACGGTTTGTATCAGGCAGAAGATGCGGTCGTGGCCAATTGGCGTTTTGCCTGCGGGGCCACAGGCATGGGCTGTTGGAACTTCGTCGCTGACCGACGTGAGGACCGTGTGGAAGTGATTGGCAGTCAAGGGCGGATCAGCTTCTCGGTGTTCGATGAGGCGCCGCTGCAACTGTGTACGGACACCTCCGTCAGCCTCGACATCCCTCATCATCCTGAGCATATCCAGTGGCACCATGTACTCGGCATGAATGCCCATATCCGTGGTGAGTCGAAGCATCCCGCCGTGGCCGAAGAGGCCTTGAAGACCGACTGGGTGATGGACCGCATTCTCCAGCGCCGTTGAGACGAGCCCGCGCGGGCATAACCTAATGCTCAAAGAGTATTTCCCAAGCGTCGGACGGTTTCCCTAAGATCACGTCATAACTCGTTATGACAAGTGATAAGGGCCATGTCCGACAACGTTCTTTCCCTCAACAGCGTACCGCTGCACACGCAACTGCGAGACGTGCTGCGTGCGCGGATTCTCGACGGTGAATACCCCCAGGGCGGGCAGATGCCCTCGGAAAGCGAGCTCGGCGTGTTGTTTCGCGTCAGCCGCATCACCGTGCGCCAGGCCTTGGGCGATCTGCAAAAGGAAGGCCTGATTTTCAAGATCCACGGCAAAGGCACGTTCGTGGCCAAGCCCAAGACCTTCCAGAACGTCAGCACTCTCCAGGGCCTGGCCGAGTCCATGACCGGGCGCGGTTTCGAGGTGATCAACCGCTTGCTCAGTTTCAAATTCATCGCGGCCGACAAACAGGTGGCCGAGCGCCTGAAGTTGATGGAAGGGGACACGGTGGCGCAGATCAAACGGGTGCGTTTGATCAACCGCGAGCCGGTTTCCCTGGAGATCACCTACCTGCCCAAGGCCCTGGGTGAACGGCTGGAAAAGGCCGACCTGGTCACTCGCGACATTTTTCTGATCCTGGAAAACGACTGCGCCTTGACCTTGGGCCATGCCGACCTGGCCATCGATGCGGTGCTGGCCGACAGCGACCTGACCCAGGCGCTGGAGGTCGAACCAGGCTCGCCCATCATGCGCATCGAGCGCCTGACCCATGACGCCAGCGGTCAGCCCCTGGACTTCGAACACCTCTATTACCGTGGCGATGCCTTCCAGTACCGCTTGCGGATCGACCGGCAAAAAGGGACGCAGCTCCATGACTAGAAGCACCCTGGAACAGGAATACGACATTGTCGTCATCGGCGGTGGCACGGCCGGGCCCATGGCGGCGATCAAGGCCAAGGAACGCAACCGTGACTTGCGCGTGTTGCTGGTGGACAAGGCCAACGTCAAGCGCAGCGGTGCCATCAGCATGGGCATGGACGGCTTGAACAACGCCATCATCCCCGGCCATTCCACGCCCGAGCAGTACACCAAGGAAATCACCATCGCCAACGACGGCATCGTCAACCAGGCGGCGGTGTACGCCTATGCCACCCACAGCTTCGAAACCATCGAGCAACTGGACCGCTGGGGCGTGAAGTTCGAGAAGGATGAAACCGGCGACTACGCGGTGAAAAAGGTCCATCACATGGGCGCTTATGTGCTGCCGATGCCGGAAGGGCACGACATCAAGAAGGTGCTTTATCGCCAACTGAAACGGGCGCGAGTGAGCATCACCAATCGGCTGGTCTGCACGCGGTTGCTGACCGACGAAGCGGGCGCGGTGAACGGCGTGATGGGCTTCGATTGCCGCACCGCCGACTTTCATGTGATCAAGGCCAAGGCCGTGATTCTCTGCTGCGGCGCGGCGGGGCGCCTGGGCTTGCCGGCCTCCGGCTACCTGATGGGCACGTATGAAAACCCGACCAATGCCGGCGACGGTTATGCCATGGCCTATCACGCCGGTGCCGAACTGGCGAACCTGGAGTGCTTCCAGATCAACCCGTTGATCAAGGACTACAACGGCCCGGCGTGCGCTTACGTCACCGGTCCCCTGGGCGGCTACACCGCCAACAACAAGGGCGAGCGCTTCATCGAGTGCGACTACTGGAGCGGGCAGATGATGTGGGAGTTCCATCAGGAACTCGAAGGTGGCAATGGCCCGGTGTTCCTCAAGCTAGATCATCTGGCCGAGGAGACCATCCAGAACATCGAAGAGATCCTGCACAGCAACGAACGGCCGAGTCGCGGTCAGTTCCATGCCAACCGCGGCACCGACTACCGCACGCAGATGGTGGAAATGCACATCTCCGAGATCGGTTTTTGCAGCGGCCATTCGGCGTCGGGCGTGTGGGTCAACGAGCGGGCCGAGACCTCGGTCAAGGGCCTGTACTCGGCCGGCGACATGGCGGCAGTGCCGCACAACTACATGCTCGGTGCGTTCACCTACGGCTGGTTTGCTGGCAACAACGCTGCGGATTTCGTCGCCGGCAAGGATTTCTCGGCGCTGGATGCCGGGCAGATCGAGCGGGAGAGGGCACGTGTCTACGCACCGCTGGACCGCGAGCACGGCCTGCCGCCGGCCCAGGTGGAGTACAAGCTGCGTCGCTTCGTCAACGATTACCTGCAACCGCCGAAAGTCACCAAGAAAATGCAGATCGGCCTGCAACGCTTCAGCGATATCCAGCGCGACCTGGACCAGCTCAAGGCCCATAACCCTCATGAGCTGATGCGCGCCATGGAAGTCAGCGTGATCCGCGACTGCGCCGAAATGGCCGCCCGTGCCTCGCTGTTTCGCGCCGAAAGCCGTTGGGGCCTGTACCACTATCGGGTCGATCATCCACAACGCAACGACAGCGACTGGTTCTGCCATTGCCATTTGAAGAAGGGCGATGACGGCGCGATGACTTCATTCAAGAAAGCCGTCGAACCCTACGTCATCGCCCTCGATGCCGACGAACTGCAGGCCTACGACCGGTTGCGGGTCGGTGCCGACGCGGCGTGAACCGTCCACCCAGAGAGAACGCCCATGGCCTATCAACCCCAGGAAATCTTTTTCCGCTCCAATGCCCCCGTCACCGTGGACGAGGACAAATGCATCGCTCACAAGGGTTGCACGGTTTGCGTCGATGTCTGCCCCATGGACCTGCTGGCGATCAACCCGGCGACCCAGAAGGCCTACATGGCGTTCGACGAATGCTGGTACTGCATGCCCTGTGAAAAGGACTGCCCGACGGGGGCGGTGAAAGTGGAGATTCCGTATCTGTTGCGCTGACTGACAAGACGTCATCGCGAGCAAGCTCGCTCCCACAGTGGGTCGAAGCCGGTCGCAGATCTTATGTACACCGATAAACCTGTGGGAGCGAGCTTGCTCGCGATGAGGCCCACCCAAACACCACAAAAGCCATCCGGCCACCCCCGGACGCCACATTCAGAACACCCCTCGTTTCCCACCGCGCCCTGATCGTGGCGGAGACGACATCCAATAAATGATTCGAGGGGACACACCCATGCTATTGCGTGCAGCACTCGCCGGTCTGGTACTGGCTTCATTGACCCTGCCTGCCCAGGCAGAAACCATCCGTATCGCCATCGGCACCCAGGACACCACCATCAACTGCGCCGCCGGCGGGTTGTTGATCCGGGAGCTGGGCCTGCTGGATAAATACCTGCCCCATGACGGCGCCTACAAGGACGCCCGATACGATATCCAGTGGAAGAACTTCACCAGCGGCGCGCCGCTGACCAACGAGATGGTCGCCGGCAAACTCGACTTCGGCGCCATGGCCGATTTCCCTGGCGCGTTCAACGGCGTGGCGTTCGAAACCGCCGGCAAACACAGCCTGTTCATCAGCGTGCTGTCGGGCAGCACCCAGGGCAGCGGCAACGGCATCGTGGTGCCCAGTGCGTCGGGCGTGCAGTCCCTGGCCGAGCTCAAGGGCAAGACCATTTCCGTGCCGTTCGCCTCCACCGCCCACGGCATGTTGTTGCGCGCCGTCGCCGCCCAGGGCTGGGATCCGCTCAAGGATGTGAACATCATTGCCCAGCCGCCGGAAGTCGCCGGCTCGGCGCTGCAAGCCGGCAAGATCGACGCCCACGCCGACTTCGTGCCGTTCGCCGAACTGTTCCCCAGCCGGGGCTTCGCCCGCAAGATCTACGACGGCGCCCAGGCCAACACACCGACGTTCCACGGCGCGCTGGTGGACCAGGCCTATGCCAAGCAGTACCCGGAAATCGTCGTCGCCTACCTGCGCGCCACCATCGAGGCCAATCAACTGCTGGCCGCCGAGCCGGAGAAGTACAGCGAGCTGATCGCCAAGGTCACCGGGGTGGATGCCGAGGTCAATTACCTGTTTCACGGGCCGCTGGGGGTGCAGACCCGCGACCTGACCTGGAAACCGGAATACCGCCAGGCCGTCGGCACCGCCATCGACACCCTCAAGCTGCTGAAAAAGGCTGATCGCGGCCTGGACCTCAATACCTTCATCGATGACCAGTACATCCGCGCCGCCTTCAAGGCGTCGAACCTGGACTACACCGCGCAACTGGCTAACTACGCCCAGACCCCGCTGGGCAGCAGCGATGCGTCGACCGGCCAGGCAATCGCCGACGCCCGCCACGTGGCCGAGATCTGGGTACGCGGCGAGCCGAAAGTGCGCCATTACGCCTCGGCCCAATCGGCCTTCGCCGCGCTGGCGAGCCTCAAGCAGGAAGGCAAGGGCATCCGCGCCGTCTATGCCCAGGCCAGCGACAGCGGAATCAAGCTGCTGGCCGAACAGGCGTGGTTCGCCAGTGATGCCAAGGGCCAGCTCAGTGCGTTCCTGCTCAAGGGCCAGGCCCAGCAATTTGCCACGGCCCAGGGCGGAAAAGTCTTCGACTTCAGCGAGGCCACCACCCAGGCCGTTGCCGCCCGCTGATTTCGGCCAATGACCTGTGGGAGCGAGCTTGCTCGCGATAGCGGCGTGTCAGTCACATCCATTCAACTGATCTGACGCTATCGCGAGCAAGCTCGCTCCCACAGGGGTACACATCAGAGGATCAATTCGTGTCCCCATTATCCAAGCGCTGGCTCCTGCGAGCCGCTTCACTGCTGCTCTGCCTGTTGTTCTGGCAACTCGCTGCAACCGGCCACTGGAACCTCGGCCTGGTGACCTTCGCCAACGTCCCGACGCCACTGGCAGTGATCCAGGCGGCGCTGGGCCTGGGAGAGTCGGGCAACCTCGGCCGGCACCTGGGCAGCAGCCTGGGCCGGGTCTTTGCCGGTTATGGCGCGGCGCTGTTGATCGGCGTGGCGCTGGGCCTGGCCATCGGCCGTTCGAAATGGGCCGAAGACCTGTTACTGCCGCCATTGGAAGTGCTGCGGCCGATCCCGGCGGTGGCCTGGATTCCCCTGGCGATCCTGATGTTCCCTTCGTCGGAACTGTCGATGGTGTTCATCACCTTCACCGGCGCGCTGTTCCCGATCCTGCTCAACACCGTACACGGCGTCGAAGGCGTGGACCGGCGTTTGATCGCCTCGGCGAAAAGCCTCGGGGCCGGACGCGGGGCGATCCTGTTGGAGGTGATTCTGCCGGGCGCCGCGCCGAGCATCATCACCGGCCTGGCCATCGGCATGGGCACGTCCTGGTTCTGCCTGGTGACGGCGGAAATGATCGCCGGCCAGTACGGCATCGGCTACTACACCTGGGCCTCCTACACCGTGCAGAACTACGCCGACATCGTCGTCGGCATGTTGCTGATCGGTGTGTTGGGCATGGGCAGCAGCCTGTTGATCAAACGCCTGGGCGGGCTGTTCACGCCTTGGCATCGGCCACGAGGAAAAGCCTGATGAGCATGATGCAAACACCCGAAGGACGGATCGATATCCGTCAGTTGTCCATTGTCCTTGGCGAGGGAGCCCAGGCCTTCGAAGCGGTCCAGGGGCTCGATTGCCAGATCGAGGCGGGCCAGTTCGTCTGTGTCCTCGGGCCGTCCGGCTGCGGCAAGTCCACCTTGCTCGGGGCCTTGGCCGGGCATCTGCAACCGCGCTCCGGCAGCTTGAATGTCGACGGCTTGAACGTTTCCGGCCCGTCGCCCCAACGCGGCATGGTGTTCCAGCAACACACGCTGTTTCCCTGGCGCAGCGTGCGCGACAACGTCGCCTTCGGCCTGAAGATGCGTGGCCTGAGCAAGGCCGAACGGCACCGGGCCGCCGATGAGATCCTTGCGCTGGTGGGCCTGGAAGGGTTTGCCGGGCACTGGCCGGATCAACTTTCTGGGGGCATGCAGCAACGGGTGGAAATCGCCCGGGTGCTGGTCAACCGTCCACGGCTGCTGCTGATGGACGAACCCTTCGGCGCGCTCGATGCCCTGACCCGGTTGAATATGCAGGAGCTGCTGCTGGACATCTGGACCCGCATTCGCACCACCGTGGTGTTCGTCACCCACGACATCGACGAGGCGCTGTTCCTGGCCGATCGCTTGCTGGTGATGAGCCCGCGTCCGGGGCGGATCATCGAAGACCTGCGCCTGGACTTCCCACGGCCACGCACGACCGAACTGGTCACCCGCCCTGAATTCTCCCGCTTGAAGCGCCACTGCCTCGACCTGCTGCGCCATGAGGATGGCCGGCAGTTGCCGCGCCTCAATCCCCTCGGGCTTCCCCCTGAAACCTCCTTGCCGCGATTTGCCCTATGACCTCTCTATTCGAAAACACCGACAACGACGACATCCTTGCCCTGCAACCACGCCTGACTGACGAGGATCCGGGCGTGCGTCGCATCGCCCTGATCGAACTGGCCGACCTTGAGGAGCCTGAAGGCCTGCTGTGGCTGGTGGACCGTCTGGCTGAAGATCCCAGTGCCGACGTGCGAGCCGAAGCCGCGCGATTGCTTGAAGCCTGGGAGGATGCGCCGGTGGTGACGGCCTTGTGCGAGGCCCTGACCGATTCGTCGCCAAGTGTGCAGGCCGCTGCCGCCCAGAGCCTGAGCCTGCTCAAGAGCGAGGCGGCGGGAAGGGTGATCCTGCCCTGGACGGCACATGCCGAGGCCGGTGTGCGCGTCGCGGCGTTCAGGGCCTTGCGCGAGTTGCGTCTGCTTGAGGCAGCACCGGCGGCAAGCGTTGCCCTGGCTGACGGCGATGCCAGCGTGCGCCGCGAGGCGGTTGGCGTGCTGGGCTGGCTCAAACACCTCGACGCCTTGCCGGCCCTGGCCCGGTTGGCCAGTGATGATCCGGATACGGAGGTGCGCCGCGCGGCCACTGGCGCCCTTGGCCTGGCTTCGGACGCGCAAGTCTTGCCGGCGCTGCGCCAGGCCCTCCGGGATCCGGCCTGGGCGGTGCGCGAAGAGGCCGCCACTACCTTGGGCAAGGTCGGTCACGCCGATGCCGGTCCGGCCCTGGTCGAAGCCTTGGATGACGATTATTGGCAAGTGCGCTTGCGGGCCACTCGCAGCCTCGGTCGCTTGCGTTACGCCCCGGCGTTGGCGGCCTTGATCGAAACCCTGGGCCATCGCATCAGCAACTTGCGCAAGGAAGCGGCCCTGGCCTTGGGAGAGTTGAACGAACCAGGCGCAATCCCGGCGTTGCAGGCGGCCCAGGACGATGGCGACCCCGAAGTGCGCAAAGCCGTACGCATTGCCTTGGGGCAACTGCAATGAGCCCGCTGGCGCTGGGCAACTCCCAAGGCAAAGGTCAATTGCGCCTGGACTGGCCCGACGGCCGCGAGCAACGCCTGGACCATGCCACCCTGCGCCAGCACTGCCCATGCTCGCGGTGCCGGGCGCTGCGCCTGCAAGGGCTGACCGTCCAGGTCGATCCGCGGATCCGGGTGGTGGCAGTCAACCCACAGGGCTACGGGGTGCAACTGGTCTTCAGTGATGGACATGAGCGGGGGATTTACCCGTGGGCCTACCTGGCGGGGCTTGAGCACCGACACACTTGAGGAAAAGTGATGAAACCTGTGGCGAGGGAGCTTGCTCCCGCTGGGCTGCGCAGCAGCCCCAAATCATTCAACACAGTGCATTGTGTAAATAGGAGGTAGGTGTCACGGCTGCTGCGCAGCCGAGCGGGAGCAAGCTCCCTCGCCACACTGACTTGTACAGGCAAGCTGTGAACTGACTGGCGGCGCTTGTCAGAAAAATCCCGAAAGAGTACAAATGTACTCCATGACGACTCTCACCCCCCGCCGCACCGCCATCCTGACGTTCATCCGCGAACGCATCGCCGATCAGGGTCAGCCTCCCAGCCTCGCTGAAATCAGCGAGGCGTTCGGTTTCGCCTCCCGTAGCGTGGCGCGCAAGCATGTGCTGGCGTTGACCGAGGCCGGCTTCATCGAAGTCAATCCGCACCAGGCCCGGGGCATCCGGCTGTTGAACCAGCCGCCACGGCCTGAACTGCTGGACGTGCCGGTGCTGGGGCGGGTGGCGGCTGGCGTGCCGATCGGCGCCGACGCCGAGGTTCACAGCCGCCTGATGCTGGACCCGGCGATTTTCACCAAGGCGCCGGATTACCTGCTGCGGGTCCAGGGTGATTCGATGATCGAGGACGGCATTCTCGACGGTGACCTGGTGGGCGTGCAGCGCACACCCCAGGCCTCCAACGGCCAGATCGTCGTGGCGCGCCTGGACGGTGAAGTCACCATCAAGCGCTTCGAGCGCATTGGCGAGCGGGTGCGGTTGCTGCCGCGCAACCCGGCCTACCAGCCGATCATCGTCGAGGCCGACCAGGACCTGGCGATAGAGGGGGTGTTCTGTGGCTTGGTGAGGCAAGGTTGATGGGCGCTGTCGTTGCGCTGGACACGCTGTTCAACGGCGGCCAGGTCTGGAAGGGCCGGCCTGCGCCGCCGGCCGTCAGTGCGCAACCCACTGGCCATGCAGCACTGGATACGGCGTTGCCCAGTGGCGGCTGGCCGGAGGCGGCCTTGACGGAACTGCTCATCGCCGCGCCGGGCGTGGGTGAGTTGCAATTGGTGTGGCCGACCCTGGCGCGGCTGTCGGCAGCGGGGGAACGGATCGTGCTGGTGGCGCCGCCGTTCGTGCCTTATCCCCAGGCCTGGCAGAACGCCGGCATCGACCTGCGCCAGTTGTCGGTGATCCGCGCCGATGAACGCGATGCCCTGTGGGCCACCGAACAATGCCTGCGTTCGGGCAGTTGTGGCGCGGTGCTGTGTTGGCCCCGCCAGGCGGACGACCGGGCCTTGCGGCGCTTGCAAGTGGCGGCGGAAACCGGCCAGGCCCTGGCGTTCGCCTGGCGCTCGATCCAGGAAGCCATCAACCCGTCGCCGGCGGCGCTGCGCATTGCCATCGATACCCGGCCTGCGCAGTTGCGCGTGCTCAAGTGCCGGGGCGGGCTGGCCCGGTCGGCGCCGATTGCCTTTGCCACGCTCGCCCCACAAACCGGGCATTGAGGTTGCGATGCGCTGGGTCTGTATTCTCTTCCCGCAATTGGCGCTGGACGCCGCGCTGCGTCAGCGCCCCGATCCCGACCAGCCCCTGGCATTGCTGACCGGCCCGGCCCAGCGTCGGGTGCTGCAAGCGGTGAACGCGCCGGCACGGGCCCTGGGCTTGCGGCCCGGCCAGACCATGACCGCCGCCCAGGCCTTGAGCAAAGGCTTTGCCACCGCGGAATACGACGCGGCGCAGATCGAACATTGGCAGCAGTTCCTGGCAGCCTGGGCCTACCGTTTCAGCGCCCAGGTCAGCGTGCATTATCCGCGTACGCTGCTGTTCGAGATCGAGTCGAGCCTGGGCCTGTTCGGACCCTGGCCGGTGTTCGAGACGCGCTTGCGAGCCGAGCTGACCGAGCTGGGCTTTCGTCATCGCATCGTCGCCGCTCCGAACCCAGTGGCGGCACGGGTGTTGGCCAATGCCTATGACGCCTTGGTGGTGCCCGATGCCGAGACCTTGCAACAGTACCTGGGACACATGCCCGTGGAGCGAATCGGCCTGGAACCCGACGTCGCCACGGCGCTGTCGCGCATGGGCCTGCGGCGCCTGAGCCAGGTCCAGGCCTTGCCCCGGCAGACCCTGGCACGGCGCTTCGAGGCCCAGGTGCTCAAGCACCTCGACGCGTTGACGGGCCATCGCACCCTGGCGCTGTCGTTCTACCTGCCACCGGACCGTTTCGATGTGCGCATCGAGCTCAACTATGACGTGCAATCCCATCAGGCGCTGTTGTTCCCGTTGCGCCGCCTGACCGGTGACCTGTCGGCCTTCCTCTGCGGACGCGACAGCGGCGTGCAGCGCTTCGACTTGCACCTGGAGCACGCCGGGTTGCCGGATACCGTGATCAAGGTCGGCCTGCTCAGTGCCGAACGGGCCCCGGCGATGCTCTTCGAACTGGCCCGCGGTCGCTTGGAGCAGGTGCAGGTCGAGGCTCCGGTGCGGGGCTTTCGCTTGTGTGCCGAAGACCTGCCGAGTTTCGTGCCCCAGCGCCTGGAGCTGTTCGACGAACGCCCCCAACAATCATTGCCCTGGGAGCAACTGCGCGAACGCCTGCGCGCCCGGCTGGGGGATGACGCCGTGCAGGGCCTGGGGTTTCGCGACGACCATCGGCCTGAGTGCGCCTGGCAGATGACGTCCCAACCCCGATCCCAGACTTGTCCGGTGCGCGACGGCGTGCAGCGTCCCGGCTGGCTGCTGGAGGAGCCCCAGGCATTGGCGCAAGGTCAGGCGCACATCCTCATGGGCCCCGAGCGCATCGAGACCGGTTGGTGGGACGGCGCGGATGTGCGCCGTGACTATTACCTGATCGAAACCCGCAGCGGACAACGTGGCTGGGCCTATCGACCGGTGGGCGAGGGCGGGCCGCTGTGGCTGCAGGGCTGGTTCGCATGAGCGTTGAGTATGCCGAGCTGCATTGCCTGTCGAACTTCAGCTTCCAGCGCGGCGCCTCCAGTGCCCTGGAGTTGTGCCGTCGCGCCAAGCAGCAGGGCTACCAGGCCCTGGCGATCACGGACGAATGCACCCTGGCCGGGATCGTCCGGGCCTGGCAGGCGGCCAAAGAGTTGGCGCTACCACTGATCGTCGGCAGCGAGATCCAGGTCGAGAACGGTCCGAAACTGGTGTTGCTGGTGGAAAACCTGGACGGTTATCAAACCTTGTGCCGGTTGATCACCCGCGCCCGGCGTCGCAGCGAGAAGGGCCACTACCGCATCGTGCGAGAGGATTTCGACCAACCCTTGCCGGGACTGCTGGCGTTGTGGATAGCCGAGGGCAAAGACGCCGAGGAACATGGGCGTTGGCTCCAGCCGATCTTTGCCGGGAGCCTGTGGCTGACGGTCCAGTTGCATTGCGCACAGGACGACCGCCGTCGGTTGGCAGACTCGTTGGCGCTGGCCGAGCGCCTGGCGCTTCCGGCCGTGGCCAGCGGCGATGTGCACATGCACGCGCGCGGTCGTCGCGCCTTGCAGGACACCATGACCGCCATCCGTCACCACGTCACGGTGGCCGAGGCCGGCCAGCGCTTGCACCCCAACGGCGAGCGCCACCTGCGCAGTCGCGAGGATCTGGCCGATCTCTACCCGCAGGCCTTGCTCGATGAAACCCTGAACATCGCCCGACGCTGCACCTTCGACCTCGGCCAGTTGCGCTATCAATACCCCCGCGAGCTGGTGCCCGAGGGGCATGATCCGGCGTCCTGGCTGCGGGAACTGACCGAGCGCGGCATGCGCGAGCGGTGGAAGGACGGCGTGACAGACAAGGTGCGGGCGCAGATCGACAAGGAACTGAGCCTGATCGCCGAGTTGGGCTATGACAGCTATTTCCTCACCGTGCAGGACATCGTCAGTTTTGCCCGCAGCCGCCATATCCTTTGCCAGGGGCGCGGTTCGGCGGCCAACTCGGCGGTGTGCTACGCCTTGGGCATCACCGAAATCGACCCCAGCCTCACCAGCCTGTTGTTCGAACGCTTCCTGTCCCGGGAGCGCAACGAGCCGCCGGACATCGACGTCGACTTCGAACACGACCGTCGCGAGGAAGTGCTGCAATACGTGTTCCAGCGCTACGGTCGGCATCGTGCGGCCTTGACGGCAGTGGTCAGCAGTTACCACGGCGCCGGGGCGGTACGCGATGTGGCCAAGGCCTTGGGCTTGCCGCCGGATCAGGTCAATGCCCTGGCCGATTGCTGTGGGCGCTGGAGCGACGAGGCGCCGCCGGTTGAGCGTTTGCGTGAAGGCGGCTTCGATCCGGACAGCCCGGTGTTGCGTCGGGTCCTGAGCCTGACCCGGCAATTGATCGGCTTTCCCCGGCACTTATCCCAGCACCCCGGCGGTTTCGTGATTTCCGAACAGCCCCTGGACACCTTGGTGCCGGTGGAAAACGCCGCCATGGCCGAGCGCACCATCATCCAGTGGGACAAGGACGACCTGGACGCGGTCGGGCTGCTCAAGGTGGACATCCTGGCCTTGGGCATGCTCAGCGCGATCCGCCGCTGTTTCGACTTGATCGAGCAGTACCGGGGGCAGCGTTATGCCCTGGCGTCGCTGCCCCAGAACGATCGGGCTACCTACGAAATGATCAGTCGCGCCGACACCATCGGTGTCTTCCAGATCGAGTCCCGGGCGCAGATGTCGATGTTGCCTCGGCTGAGACCCAAGACGTTCTACGACTTGGTCATCGAAGTGGCGATCGTGCGGCCCGGGCCGATCCAGGGTGGGATGGTGCATCCGTACCTGCGGCGCAGAAACAACGAAGAGGTGGTGACTTATCCCTCTGACGCGTTGAAAGGAGTGCTCAACCGCACCCTGGGTGTGCCCTTGTTCCAGGAGCAGGTCATGCAGATCGCCATCGTCGCGGCCGATTACACCCCGGGAGAAGCCGACCAGTTGCGGCGTTCCATGGCTGCCTGGAAACGTCACGGCGGGTTGGAGCCCCATCGGGAACGCCTGGCGCAGGGGATGAAGAAAAACGGCTACACCGCTGAATTCGCCGCGCAAATCTTCGAACAGATCAAAGGCTTCGGCAATTACGGTTTCCCCGAGTCCCACGCCGCCAGTTTCGCCTTGCTGACCTACGCCAGCAGTTGGCTCAAATGCCACGAACCGGCGGCATTCGCCTGTGCCCTGATCAACAGCTGGCCGATGGGCTTCTACAGCCCGGACCAGATCCTCCAGGATGCCCGCCGGCATCAACTGTCGATCCATCCGGTGGACGCGCGCGCCAGCGATTGGGATTGCAGCCTCGAGCCCATGGACGGCCGGCAACCGGCGATCCGCCTGGGGTTGCGCCTGGTCAAGGGCTTTCGCGAAGAGGATGCCCAGCGTATCGAAGCGGCGCGTCGGCATCGGCCTTTCAGCGATGTGGCCGACCTGGGCGAGCGCGCGCAACTCGATGCCCGGGCCCTGGCGCAACTGGCCGACGCGGGGGCCTTGCAGGGCTTGGCCGGGGATCGCCATCGGGCCCGCTGGGAAGTGGCCGGAGTGCAGAAGCAACTGGGTTTGTTCGCCAGTTTGCCCAGCCAGGAAGAACCGCCCGTGGCGCTGCCCGAACCCACACTGGGGGAAAACCTGTTTGCCGATTACGCCACGCTGGGCACGACACTGGGCCCTCATCCGCTGGCCCTGCTGCGTCCCGAACTGCGCGCCCGGCGCTGCCGCAGCTCCCGGGAATTGCAGGACGTGGAGCATGGCCGCAATGTCAGCGTCGCCGGGCTGGTCACCGGCCGCCAACGCCCGGGCACGGCCAGCGGCGTGACCTTCGTCACCCTGGAAGATGAGTTCGGCAACCTCAACGTGGTGGTCTGGCGCGACCTGGCCGAGCGTCAACGCAAGACCCTGGTGGGCTCGCAATTGCTCAGGGTCGACGGCCGCTGGGAAAGCGTCGGCGAGGTCCGCCACTTGATCGCCGGGCGCTTGAGCGACCTGACTGAATTGCTGGCGGGTATCCAAGTGCAGAGCCGCGATTTCCACTGAGCCCCAGCAACACCGCCGTTTTTGTGGCGAGGGAGCTTGCTCCCGCTGGGCTGCGTAGCAGCCCCCCAAAAAAATGGTTTACGCAATCCATCAGGCACACCGCGTCAGCCGGTTTACGACGGCTGCGCCGCCGAGCGGGAGCAAGCTCCCTCGCCACAGGATTGTGCGCAAACCGATCACCATGAAACCAAACGCCAACCTGGCGCTCGAAGCTCTGATCGCAAGGGATTTGTGTCTGTTGATTCCCTGCAGGCATTTTGAGGTTCAGAGTCGACCATGGAGTTTCTATCCCAGAATCACGGCTGCCCTGGGTGGGGTGGTGAGATGGCCGGGCGTATCCAGGCGTTCGATTGGAGCCGAACCGAGTTGGGCGCCATCGAGCACTGGTCCGCCAGCTTGCGCAGCGCTGTCCAATTGTTGCTGGCTTCGCCCCTGCCGATGGTGATGTTGTGGGGCCGCCAGGGCTTCATGATTTACAACGATGCCTATGCCGAGTTCGCCGGCGGCCGGCATCCCTACTTGCTGGGGTGCGCGGTGGAGTTGGGGTGGCCGGAGGTTGCCGAATTCAATCGCCATGTGCTGGACGTCTGTCTGGCCGGCGGCACCTTGTCCTACCGCAGCAAAGAGCTGGTCCTGCTGCGCGATGGCAAGCCTGAAGACGTGTGGATGGACCTCTACTACAGCCCGGTGCCCGATGATGACCAGTCCCCGGGGGGCGTGCTGGCGATTGTGGTGGAAACCACGGAGCACGTATTGACCGAGCGCGCCCGGCAAGAGGCCGAACGCAGTTACCGCGCGGTCAATGAACGCATCCAGCTGGCGCTCTCGGCCGGGCCCTTGCTGGGGTCGTTCGTCTGGGACATCCAGGCCGACACGCTGTCGGGCGATGAGCGTTTTGCCCGCACCTTCAACTACCCACCCGACTGTCCGCTGGACGCACTGCCCATCGAGATTGCCCGCGAGGGCATCCACCCGGACGACCTTGAAGAGGTCAACCAGCGGGTCGAACTGACCGTGCGCACAGGCACGCCCTACAGCGCCGAGTATCGGGTCCGCCGCCTGGGCGGTGACTACCGGTGGGTACTGGCCAGCGGTCGCTGCGAGTTCGACAGGACAGGCCGGCCCCTGCGGTTTCCGGGAGTGCTGATTGATATCGACGAGCGCAAGACGGCCGAAGCTTCGCTGCTCAAATTCACCCGCGACCTGGAGCAGCGTGTCGCCAACGAGGTGCAGGCGCGGCTGGCAGCGGAAGAGCAGTTGCGCCAGTCGCAGAAGCTCGAGGCCATTGGCGGCCTCACCGGTGGCGTGGCCCATGACTTCAACAACTTGCTGCAAGTGATCGCCGGCAACCTGCACTTGCTGGCCCGCCACGAACGGGACAACGCCAATGTGCAACGGCGGGTCAGTGCCTCCATCGAAGCCGTGGAGCGGGGCGCCAAGTTGTCATCGCAACTGCTGGCTTTTGCCCGGCGCCAGCCATTGTCACCGGCGGTCTACAACCCTCGGCGCATCTACGAGGGCATGGGTGAACTGCTGCAACGGGCCTTGGGCGAAACCATCCTGATTGAAGTGAGCCTGCCCCAGGAACCCTGGCGCATCCATGTCGATCGCAATCAGCTGGAAAATGCCCTGTTGAACCTGGCGATCAATGCGCGTGATGCCATGCGGGGCGAGGGCACCATCCATCTGATCGGCGAGAACATCGTGCTCGATGAGGCGTTTTGCGCCGGCAAGGGGATTGCGGCCGGCGACTATGTCCGGCTGTCGGTGATCGATTGCGGTGCCGGCATGCCGCCCGACGTCCTGAAGCAGGTGTTCGAACCGTTTTTCACCACCAAGACCGATGGCCAGGGCACCGGGCTTGGATTGAGCATGGTGTTCGGGTTCGTCAAGCAGAGTGGCGGCCATATCGAGATCGCCAGTGACCTGGGCGAAGGCACGCGGGTGCGGATGTATTTCCCTCGAAGCCTCGCGCCCGAAGCAGGGGAAATCGAGCAACATGATGCGCTTCATTCCGGCCGGCAAGAGACGATCCTGGTGGTGGAGGACAACGCCCAGGTGCGCAGCGCGTCGGTGGAACTGCTGGAACAGTCCGGCTACAAGACCCTCACGGCCGCCAACGGCGATGAGGCGATGAAGCTGCTGCTGGATGGCACCCCGGTGGACCTGATCTTCACTGACGTAGTCATGCCCGGCCTGATCAAGAGTTCCGACCTGGCCGCCTGGGCCAAGGTGCAGACACCGCCGGTCCCCGTGCTGTTCACCTCGGGGCACACCCGGGACATCATCTCCCGCAACCATCAATTGAGCCCCGATACCCATTTGTTGAGCAAGCCCTACGGTCCGGACGCACTGGCCCGGATGGTGAGGAGCGTGCTGGGCGGTTGATCGCGGCGTCTTAAACAAATGGAACCGAAGCCGTCGCGTCACCTTCGAATGTTCAAGACCGGTCATCCATCCGGCCCTGTCATGAACGAGGTGCCCATGAACGACGATCCCGCAAACACTCAGCAACAAGGCCAGGGGCAGACGCCATCCCCGCGTAACGATCCGGCCATCGATCCCCAGGTCCCGGGCAAGCCTTCGAGTGCCGAGCCCGTCAGTCCTGCCGGAGCGGACCAGGCTGACAGCGCCGCCACTGAGGTCGACCAGAAGCAGCATCATCAGGACAACGACAACACCTTCAGCCCCGGCTTCAAGCCTGACCCGGACCGTCCGAAATCCGGTGACGATACGGATGCTGACATCGACACCGATGGGGGCTAGACACACCACCGCATCATGGTGGTGAATGCAAAACGCATGAACACCCACAATGGTCCTGTAGTGAATGCAGAACTCATGAGCATCCACAATCCCTGTGGGAGC
>NZ_JACNDD010000103.1:0-24647 GCF_017351395.1 Pseudomonas sp. FW305-28 | reverse complement strand
AAGCCCGATAGGATAGGCCAGCTTCCGAAGTGGCTCTAGATTGCAGGTTTCAGGACTATGCTCCAGGACTGGCAACGTACCAAGCCATAACAATAATAATGGGGGAAAGGTCTATGAATGAGCCTGTCATGGCTGTGGGCCGCTGCCGGCCGCCGATGCTGCGCAGAATCGCGTTGCTGGCTTCGGCGCTCTCGCTGCTGGGCTCTGCGGTGTTGTCGGCACCGGTGATGGCCGTTGCGGCGTCGACGTCCGATGTCATCTATTCCGTCGAATCGGCCAAGGCCAGCAAAACCCTGATGCTCGATGTGGTCCATGCCGGCCAGCGCCTGGTGGCGGTCGGTGATCGTGGGCACATTGTCTATTCCGACGACCAGGGCACGTCCTGGACCCAGGCCAAGGTGCCGAGCCGCCAACTGCTCACCGCGGTGTTTTTCGTCGACGACAAGCACGGCTGGGCCGTGGGGCACGATGCGCAGATCCTCGCCAGCGACGACGGTGGCAGCACCTGGACCAAGCAATACGAAGACCTCACCCGTGAAGCGCCGCTGCTGGATGTCTGGTTCAAGGACGCCAGCAACGGGTTTGCCGTGGGTGCCTACGGCGCGCTGCTGGAAACCACCGACGGCGGCAAGCACTGGGAAGACGCCAGCGACCGCCTCGAAAACGAAGACCAGTTCCACCTCAATGCGATCGCGGCCGTGAAAGACGCCGGGCTGTTCATTGTCGGCGAGGCCGGCAGCATGTTCCGCTCCGCCGACGAGGGCCAGACCTGGGAGAAGGTCGAAGGTCCGTACGAAGGCTCGCTGTTCGGGGTCATCGGCACCGCCCAACCTTCGACGCTGCTGGCCTACGGCTTGCGCGGCAACCTGTACCGTTCCACCGATTTTGGCGGCACCTGGGAGCAGGTCGAGCTCAAGGCCGCCCGGGGCAGCCTGGAATTCGGCCTGTCGGGTGCCACGCTGCTGGCGGACGGTTCCATCGTGATTGTCGGCAACGGCGGCAGCGTGGTGCGCAGTACCGACGACGGCGAGACCTTCAGCGTGTTCAACCGTCCGGACCGAATCTCCGTGGCGGCCGTCACGGCGGCAGGCAACGGCAACCTGATCCTGGCGGGGCAAGGCGGCGTGCGCGCCACCACGTCCACCGGCGCCGAACTGAGCAAATGAGTCAGGCCTGCAAGACGGGCATAAAAACAAGAAGGCGGACCCCATGAGCAGTCATCATCAAGACAAGGCGACGTTCCTCGAGCGCCTGATTTTCAACAACCGCCCGGCAGTGATCGTCATTTGCCTGCTGGTCAGCATTTTCCTGTTCTGGCAGGCCACGCTGATCCGCCCCTCCACCAGTTTCGAAAAAATGATCCCCCTCGAGCACCCCTTCATCCAGAAGATGCTCGAGCACCGCAACGACCTGGCGAACCTGGGCAACACGGTGCGCATTTCCGTGGAAGCCACCAATGGCGACATTTTCTCCAAGGACTACATGGAGACCCTGCGCCAGATCCACGACGAGGTCTTCTACATCTCCGGTGTCGACCGTTCCGGGCTCAAGTCGTTGTGGAGCCCCAGCGTGCGCTGGACCGAAGTGACGGAGGAGGGCTTCGCCGGCGGCGAGGTGATCCCCCAGAGCTACAACGGCTCGGCCGACAGCCTCGACCTGCTGCGCAACAACGTGCTCAAGTCCGGCCAGGTCGGGCGCCTGGTGGCCAACGACTTCAAGTCGAGCATCATCGACATCCCGCTGCTGGAGTCCTATCCGGACCCGCAGGACCAGGGCAAATTGCTCGCCCTCGACTATCGGAAGTTTTCCCACGAGCTTGAAGACAAGATCCGCAACAAGTTCGAAGCCCAGAACCCGAATGTGCAGATCCATATCGTCGGTTTCGCCAAGAAAGTCGGTGACCTGATCGACGGCCTGGTCATGGTGGTGCTGTTCTTCGGCGTGGCCTTCGTCATTACCCTGATCCTGTTGTACTGGTTCACCAACTGCATGCGCAGCACCGTGGCGGTGTTGACCACCACCCTGGTGGCGGTGGTCTGGCAACTGGGGCTGATGCACGCCGCCGGTTTCGGCCTGGATCCGTACTCGATGCTGGTGCCGTTCCTGATCTTCGCCATCGGCATTTCCCACGGGGTACAGAAAATCAATGGCATCGCCTTGCAGTCCAGCGAGGCGGACAACGCCCTGACGGCGGCGCGGCGTACCTTCCGCCAGTTGTTCCTGCCGGGGATGATCGCGATCCTGGCGGACGCCGTGGGCTTCATCACCTTGCTGATCATCGACATCGGCGTGATCCGCGAACTGGCCATCGGCGCCTCCATCGGCGTGGCGGTGATCGTGTTCACCAACCTGATCCTGCTGCCGGTGGCGATCTCCTACGCTGGCATCAGCAAGCGTGCGGTGGAGCGCAGCAAGAAAGATGCGACCCGCGAACATCCGTTCTGGCGCCTGCTGTCGAACTTCGCCAGCGCCAAGGTCGCGCCGGTGTCCATTGCCCTGGCGGTGCTCGCCTTTGGCGGTGGCCTCTGGTACAGCCAGAACCTGAAGATCGGCGACCTGGACCAGGGCGCGCCGGAACTGCGTCCGGACTCGCGCTACAACCAGGACAACAACTTCATCATCAGCAATTACTCCACCAGCTCCGATGTGCTGGTGGTGATGGTCAAGACCAAGGCCGAAGGCTGCTCGCGCTATGAAGCCATGGCCCCCATCGACGAATTGATGTGGAAGATGCAGAACACCGAGGGCGTGCAGTCGGCGATTTCCCTGGTGACCGTGTCCAAGCAGATGATCAAGGGCATGAACGAGGGCAACCTGAAATGGGAGACCCTGTCGCGCAACCCTGATGTGCTGAACAACTCCATCGCCCGGGCCGATGGCCTGTACAACAACAGCTGCTCCCTGGCGCCGGTGCTGGTGTTCCTCAACGACCACAAGGCCGAGACCCTGGACCGCGCGGTGAAGGCGGTGCAGGACTTCGCCAAGGAAAACAACCGCGATGGCCTGGAGTTCATCCTCGCCGCCGGTAACGCCGGCATCGAGGCGGCCACCAATGAAGTGATCAAGGAATCGGAACTGACCATCCTGATCCTGGTGTACATCTGCGTGGCGACCATGTGCATGATCACCTTCCGTTCCTGGGCGGCGACGCTGTGCATCGTGCTGCCGCTGGTACTGACGTCGGTACTGGGCAACGCCCTGATGGCTTTCATGGGCATCGGTGTGAAAGTCGCGACGCTGCCGGTGGTCGCGCTTGGCGTCGGGATCGGCGTGGACTATGGCATCTACATCTATAGTCGCCTGGAAAGCTTCCTGCGGGCCGGGTTGCCGTTGCAGGAGGCTTACTACCAGACGCTGAAATCCACCGGCAAGGCGGTGCTGTTCACCGGTTTGTGCCTGGCCATCGGCGTGTGCACCTGGATCTTCTCGGCCATCAAGTTCCAGGCCGACATGGGCTTGATGTTGACGTTCATGTTGCTGTGGAACATGTTCGGTGCGCTGTGGCTGTTGCCGGCGCTGGCGCGGTTCCTGATCAAGCCGGAGAAACTGGCGGGGCAGAAGGGCAATTCGTTGTTTGCCCACTGATGAGGGGCAGCCCTAGGGGCAAGCCAATGTGGGAGCGAGCTTGCTCGCGATAGCGGTGTGACAGTCAATGAAGGTGTTGACTGTCCGTCAGCCATCGCGAGCAAGCTCGCTCCCACAGGTTTTTTCTCGCGCTCAGTGACTGATCACTTCGGCCTGCAAGCCCTGGCCATCAAGGCGCCAAGGGCAAGAACCTGCTCTGCGCCAACGACTTGCCGAGCTGTCCTCGATGCACGTTCACCACCGCATAAGGGCTGGTGGCCTTGGCCAGCAGGGAGTGGTAGTGCTCCTTGCGTTGTTCCTTGGTCTTCAGGTGCGCGACGCTGAAATTGTCCTTCGGTGTGTCAGCCGTTTCGTAGTGAAAATGCGCATACCAGAGGGGAGAGCCATTACGGTCGTTGATGGCGTACTCCTGGAGGAAATCCTTGCGGCTTCCTTTCAAGGCCGTGCGTTCGCCGAGACGTGCGACTTGTATCAGGTTCTTTTCGAACAGGAACCGCAGGTTGCCGTCGGTAGGCGGCAATTGCAGGCTCAATTCGGTGCGCAGGGCACTGCCCTTGGCGGTCAGGCTGGATACCGCGTCTGACAACTGTTGGCTCAGTGCCTGGTCTGCCGGGGTAAGCGGGGTTTGCGCTGCGGTGAACGCCCGGTCGAGTTCCTCGGCAAGCTTGCGAAACCGACTCGCCTCGTTGTTCATGATCTCCTCGATTTCCTGAGGATGGCGGCAGTTTTTCTTGTAGCTTTCAGTGCGGTGCATGCGTGCGTCCAGCTCGTCGAGCAGTTTTCGCGCATCGGCCTTGATCGCCTTGACCGATCTTGTCTCGGGTGCCGGGGCCGGGCGACGTACTTCGACGACATCCCAGACATCATCATGGCGGGAATAGGTGGCGAGGATCTCGTCATCGACTTGCGAGCGCAGCTCGACGACTTCAATCGGCAAGGAGGTGCCGGCCGGTTTCAGGTCGCCAATCAAGACGCCATTGTGGCGGGTCCTGATCAGCTTTTTCTGGGCGTGTGCAGCGGCTGGCCTGGGGCGTTTCGGCGGGCGTTTGCGTGGTTTTGGCTCGGGTTTGATTTCGGCGGCGAGTTTGCCCGACACCTCCTGGTAAAGACTGTCGACCAACTTGACCAGCCTGTCGAAATAGGACGCGTGGATATCGTCGGGGTAGAGGGTCTTGACCCCTTGCAACGCATCCAGGGTCTTGCCATAGCGCTCGGTCAGGCTTGTCAGGATGTCGAGTTGTTCCTGCGGCGTCAGCTCATACAGCCGTAGCTCGCTGTGGGAGCGCGTTTGTTCCCCCAGCGGTACGACGATGCGAAGCAGGACGGCGGGCACGTCCGATTGGGGATTTTTGATCGACAGCATGGGAAGCGTAGAAAGTTGCAGGGCTTTGCGGCTGATGGCATTGCCTTCGTTCAACGGACGGTCCCTGGTCAGGCGTTCGAACGCCTGGGCGCCATCGGCATCGAAGTTCAAGAGGCGCTCAAGGTATTCGTCCTTGAGTTCCAGCCAGTAGATCGCTCGATCATTGATGTCGCTCATGAGGTCGAGGAACTTGATGTAGTCCTGCATGTGGTGGGTAAGGACTTCCTGGACATCGCTTTCTGCTCGAAACCTGGGGTCCCTGTTCTTGGCGGCTATGTAATCCATTTCGGTGACCACGACGGCCTTACGGGCATTGTTGATCACGTTTTCAAAGAGTCCGCGCATGTACTTAGGTGTAAGCCCGATACCCAGGCTGGCGCGTTCGGACGCACTCTTCATCAGTTTCAAATAAACTTCGGTCTGCTCCTGGAGCAGGTCATGGAATATTTTGCGTTTCGGCTCCCGCTGCGCTTCGGTGTAAGTGCTGCCTTCCTGGAGCCTTGTCATCACTTGCTGGGCCACGTCGAGGGCTTTCTGTCGATCGTCTTCCTGCGCCACCCACTGGTTGAGTTCCTCGGTCAATTCCCCGATACGCTGCAGATTGGCACGACGCTGTGCATCCATCCGCTTGGGCGGTGCACCGCCCAGCAGGCGCAGACGCAGATCGAGGGACCAGCGGCCCTGGCGGTCGGCTTTCAACGGCGGGCCGTTGCGGCTGGGGTCGAGTGGGTCGACGATGGTCGCGCTGCCGTCCGCTTCAGGGTTGACCTGATACAGAACGTCTTCGACCTCGGCATGCCATTTGTTGTCGATCACGTACAAACCCTTGTACGGGCCATATCCGATGGGTTCGGGCATTGCCGGAGGACGCAGTGCCTGCAAGCGCAGCAGCCGGGTGCGTTGTTCCGGTGTCAGGCGCTGGCCGGCGCTGGCGAAACTGAAGTCCAGGCGTCTACTGGCAGCTTCGGTGTGGGCGCCAGGCACGGCGATGGTTCCCTCCGCCACGGTGGGCGGCGCTGGCGCTGGCCACTGCTCGGCAATGGTGCGTGGCGACGGGGGACGCATGGCTTGCTCCTTCAGCGATGGGGCCAGCGCCGCACGGGTGACCGGCGCATGACCGGTGGGCAGTTGGCTCATCAGCATGGCCAGGTTGACGAGCAGGTCGACGGCGGCCAGCTCCCGCGCCACCGGGTCCTCGCTGATCAGGGCTGGAATGTCCTGTTGGGCACTGGCCATCAGGTTCCATAGCCAAGCAGTGGTCATGACCGGACCGCGCAACAAAGGGAACAGCAGCGTGTTGAACAACAGGCCGCCGCCCTGGAGCAACACCGCCCAGCGGCTCTCGCTGTTGGACACCGAGTTCCGGTCGGCCTGGGTGACCAGGGCCTGGGCATTGCAGCCATAGAGGTATTGCATGAGCTCGCCGTTGTGCAGCGCTTGCAGCAGTTCGTCGTGGGTATCCTGCGTGGCGAGTGTGGCCGGGGCGGGTTTGTCGGGGGCGCTGAACTCGTCACCGGGAAAGAACCGCACGATGTGTGGCTCCAGGAAACCGCCGTTGGCGTACACCGGGCGGGCGGCGTCGGACAGCCAGGTCAGGACGCTGTTCTGCAGATCCCCGGCGGCGGCAATGGCCTGGAGCAGCGCCTCCCGTGTCGGGAACTCTTGCAGCGCAGGGGCGTAAAGCGGCCGATACAGCAGGTGCGGGCCGGTGGTGGTGTCCTGCGCTTCGATCAGGAACATGTTGGTCACGGTATCGGGCTGTGCCTGGGGCTTGCGCACCAAACCCAGGTGGCGAATGACCACCGGGCGACCGTTGACCTGTTGGTTCGCCGCGTCAGGCTGGAGAACGGCTTCAAGCAGGCGCAGGCCTTGGACAGTCATGCCGTTTTCGTTGTCCAGCCGCTGTTTCAGCGCCTCGAGGGCCAGTTGTGCAGGGATCTGTTCGGCGAACATCCGTTGGCGGTTCTTTGCCTGGGGCGAGCCACCGAGCAGGTGCTGTTGCAGGTAGCGAGGATAGGTCGTGCCAATGTCGACCTGCTCGACCAGCCCGGTCACGAAGTCCGGGGTCAACCAGGTCGGCAGCGTCAGGCCCAGGCGATGGCTGAGCGTGAAGTGGCCGCTGGGACGGGCGACGAGATTGTGGATGGCCAGTTCGGTCAGGCTCATCTGCCGCTTCTCGCTGAGGCCGATGGTCCCGGGGTAGCCTGCGGAAACGGTGAAGGTCAGCAGCACATCGTTGGGTTGGTATTGGCTCGATGACACCTTGCCCGGGCTGCTGTCGTTCGTTTGCCCCATGGCGCTGGACAAGGCACTGGCGGTGAAGGCCTTGATGTCCTCGATGCCGCTGAGGAAGCTCTGGCCCTGGTGGCGTTTTTTGGCACTGGCCAGGGCCAGGCTGTAGTGCTGGAGCGTCGTCTGGTCGGCGATGGAGCTTTTTTTCAGCCAGCGGGGCAGCAAGGGAGCCAGGCGTGCCGAGGTTTGCGGCGAGAGTCGGGGGGCTTCCAGCAGGTAGCGAGCCGGGTCGCTCAAGTCGTTGTAGAGGTTCTTCAGGCTTTGCAGGTCGATCCCGGCGGGCAGTTGTACAGCCTTCAGGTCGGCCAGTTGTTGCTCCAGCAGCATCGCCGCCTGGCTCTCGAAGACGTCGCCGCTTATCTCGTAGCGCTGGCAGGTGACGGTGTCGACGGTGTAACGGCTGGCGATCGATGCGCCCCAATGCCGATTGAAGGCTTCCAGGGAGGCAAAGGATTGCACGGCGCTGCCGGGACTGCACAGCAGGAAGTCGGTGGTGCCTTTCGTGGCGCGGACCAGGAGGATCTCGCTGCCGACCAGTACGCTGCTGGTCGTGCCCCGGGTGATCCGGGTTTCCAGGTTGTAGGCATACACAGGCGCCTGTCGGTCGAGACAAAAGCGCCGTTCCCGGTCCGGCCAACGGACGACCTGGTCAAGGGCTTCGCGGGCCGTGTCAGCGAGCCCGGGCTGTTGCAGCCCATGGATGCTCAGCATGTTCCTCAGCACATCGCTGAGCCAGCGCCAGCGGTTGCTGCGGCTGTTCGCACCGGTTGCGTCAATGTCGTCGCCCCAGTAACGGACCAGCGCATCCTCCAGCCCGAGCGGTACGCTCCAGGCCAGTTCCAGCAGCGAGTTCTTGATGACCTGGATGTCCACTTCCTGGTTGCCTGCCCGGAGCCGGTGGGGTGGGGTGTCGGAGAGAAAACAGTCCAGGTTGCCCCGTGGGCTGAAATCCATGGGTGTGCCAACGGCCAGGTGATCGAGCACCACGGGCATGAACGGCTGGAATTGCCAGGCGCGTCCGGTGGCGTCCGGAGTCGCCAGTTGGACGGTGGAGAGGTCGATGTCCAGCCAGGGGTATGTTCGCTTGATAGCTTGTTCGAGCATGCGTTGCGCGATTTGTTCGAAGGTCGGGTGACTGGCGAATTGCAGGCTGACGCTTTGCGTCAACGCAGGGATGGAGTCTGCGGAGGAGGGAGCGGTCATGAGAAGTCCTTTTCACAAAACATGGCCGTCGGGATGACGGCGAGAAAAGTATCGACTTCTCGCTGTGGTGCGGGTGGTACATAAATACCACCCGCTGAGAATAATGCCGGTCAGTCAGTCAAGCCAAACCTCGTAGGAGCAAAGCTGCTCAGTCAAGCCACGACCCTGTGGGAGCAAAGCTTGCTCGCGACAGTGGACTGGAGTGCGCCCCATCGCGAGCAAGCTTTGCTCCCACAAGTCTGACCTTATCAGGCGGGATCGTTGCCCAGCACGACGTTCAGCGCGCTACGGGCATCGTCCAGTTGCACCAGGGTGGCGTGGCGGGCACCGAGGGCATCGCGGTTCTCGATGGCGGTGAGGATCGCCTTGTGCCGTGGCATCGCCAGCTCGTGCAGGTTGGGCCGCTGGTTGGAGTGCTTGAGGGCTTCGGCGATGGCCACCGACAACATGTTGCACAGGTTGGCGAGCAGGTCGTTGTGGGTGGCGTCGGCGATGCGGCTGTGGAAGTCCAGGTCTGGTTGCAGCACGGCCTCCGGGGTCGGGGCGGCTTCCATGCGTTGGTAGGCTTCACGGATAGCGGCGATGTCGGCCTCGTCGGCGAACTGTGCGGCGAGGGCGGCGGCGGCCGGCTCGATAATGCTGCGCACGCTGGTCAGCAGGTTGAAGAATTCATTCTGCGGGCTGCTCTGCATCAACCAATGCAGCACATCCGGATCGAGCATGTGCCATTCCCGCCGGGCCTTGACCACCGTGCCTACGCGCGGACGCGAATACACCAGGCCCTTGGCGACCAGCACCCGCGTGGCTTCGCGCAGCACCGGGCGGCTGACCGCATACTCTTCGCACAACAAGGCTTCGGCGGGCAGTTTATCGTCCGGCTTGAAGCGCCCGGAAACGATCTGCATGCCCAGTTCCTGGACGATGCGCGCGTGCATGCTCTTGCGGTCGGAGGGTTTACGGTAATCCATGGGACGCGGCGCGATCCTGTGCGAGGGGAGTGTTGCGCATGATAGCAGGCGCGGCGATGGCGGGTCGCTAGTGCGATTTTTGATTTAGATACAGACCCATTGTGGGAGCGAGCTTTTTGTGGGAGCTGAGCTCGCTCGCGATGAGGCCTTTCCAGTCAACATCTCTGTTGTCTGTGACACCGCTATCGCGAGCAAGCTCAGCTCCCACAAAAGCTTGTTCCCACAAAGGCTTGCTCCCACAGGGGATGGATGGCTTCAGTGGGAGTGGCGTGGTACTTCGGCGCCGCGGCAGCCCACCAGGAAGTCGAAGTCACAACCCTGGTCCGCTTGCAGCACGTGGTCGATGTACAACTGGCGATAGCCACCCACGAGCAGTTGCTGCGGGGGAGCGAGGTCGGCCAGGCGCGCGGCGAGTTCGGCGTCGGGGATGTCCAGGTGCAGGCGACCGCTGGCGCAGTCGAGCTCGATCCAGTCGCCTTCCTTCACTGCTGCCAGAGGTCCGCCGGCCGCTGCTTCCGGTGCCACGTGCAGCACCACGGTGCCGTAGGCGGTGCCGCTCATGCGCGCATCGGAAATCCGCACCATGTCCGTCACGCCCTGGGCCAGCAGCTTGGCCGGCAAGCCCATGTTGCCCACTTCGGCCATGCCCGGATAACCCTTGGGCCCGCAGTTCTTCATCACCAGGATCGAGTTGGCGTCCACGTCCAGTTCCGGGTCGTTGATCCGGGCCTTGTACTCGTCGAAGTTCTCGAACACCACGGCGCGACCGCGATGCTGCATCAGTTCGGCGGTGGCGGCGGACGGCTTGAGCACCGCCCCCAGTGGCGCCAGGTTGCCGCGCAGCACGCAGATACCGCCATCGGCGCGGATCGGGTTGTCCAGGGTGCGGATGACTTCGTCCTGGCCGTAGATCGGCGCGTCCTTGGTGTTCTCGCCGAGGCTCTTGCCGTTGACCGTCAGGGCATTCGGATTGGGAATCAGATTGGCCTCGCCGAGACGCCGCAGCACGGCGGGCAGACCGCCGGCGTAGTAGAACTCTTCCATCAAAAAGCGCCCGGACGGTTGCAGGTCGACGATGGTCGGCATGCCGCGACCGATGCGGGTCCAGTCGTCCAGGTCCAACTGCACGCCGATGCGTCCGGCAATGGCCTTGAGGTGGATCACCGCGTTGGTGGAACCGCCGATGGCGGCGTTGACGCGGATGGCGTTTTCGAAGGCTTCCTTGGTCAGGATCTTCGACAGCTTGAGGTCTTCACGGACCATTTCCACTGCGCGCATGCCGGACATATGGGCCAGCACATAACGCCGTGCATCCACGGCCGGAATCGCTGCGTTGTGGGGCAGGGAGGTGCCGAGGGCTTCGGCCATGCAGGCCATGGTCGAGGCGGTGCCCATGGTGTTGCAGGTACCGGCCGAGCGGGACATGCCGCCCTCGGCCGCGAGGAAGTCGTCGATGGTGATGGTGCCGGCCTTGACCTGTTCGCTCAATTGCCAGACCACGGTACCCGAACCGATGTCCTGGCCTTTGTGCTTGCCGTTGAGCATCGGCCCGCCGGTGACGACGATGGCCGGGACGTCGCAACTGGCGGCGCCCATCAACAACGCCGGGGTGGTCTTGTCGCAACCGGTGAGCAGCACGACGCCGTCAATCGGGTTGCCGCGAATCGCTTCTTCCACGTCCATGCTCGCCAGGTTGCGGGTCAGCATGGCGGTGGGGCGCAGGTTCGATTCGCCGTTGGAGAACACCGGGAATTCCACCGGGAAGCCCCCGGCTTCGATCACGCCACGCTTGACGTGCTCGGCGATCTGCCGGAAGTGCGCGTTGCACGGCGTCAGCTCCGACCAGGTGTTGCAGATGCCGATGATCGGCTTGCCGTGGAACTGATGGTCGGCGATGCCCTGATTTTTCATCCAGCTGCGGTACATGAAGCCGTTTTTGTCGGCGGTGCCAAACCATTGGGCCGAGCGCAGGGAGGGTTTCTTATCAGACATGATCGATTCTCTTATTGTATGACTATATTGTTCGAGCTTGAGCGTAACATAAGCGCAAATTGCGCGCTTTGGAAGTGTTGTTGGGTAAATAGTATTACTATATAGTCCGATTCAACGGAGGGGTTGTCCTGGCGGTCATTCGCGAGAGAAATCCCCCGAGGTTCCATAACAACAACAATCGGAGACCGGTCCCATGAGCCAGGAATTGCGGCTTATTCGTCGCATTACGCTGAAACTGATTCCCTTCCTGATCCTGCTGTACCTGATCGCCTACGTGGACCGCTCCGCGGTGGGCTTCGCCAAGCTGCACATGGGCGCCGACATCGGTATTGGCGACGCCGCCTACGGCCTGGGTGCCGGGCTGTTTTTCATCGGTTACTTCCTGCTGGAGATCCCCAGCAATCTGATGCTGGAGCGCTTCGGTGCCCGGCGCTGGTTCGCCCGGATCATGATCACCTGGGGCGCCATCACCATTGGCATGGCGTTCGTGCAGGGGCCTCACAGCTTCTATGTGATGCGCTTTCTGCTGGGCGCGGCGGAAGCCGGGTTCTTCCCGGGCGTGCTGTACTACATCACCCAGTGGTTCCCGGTGCGCCATCGCGGCAAGATCCTGGGCCTGTTCATTCTTTCCCAGCCAATCGCCATGATGATCACCGGCCCGGTATCCGGCGGCTTGCTGGGCATGGACGGCATCCTCGGCCTGCACGGCTGGCAGTGGCTGTTCATCGTCATCGGCCTGCCGGCGGTGCTGTTGACCTGGCCGGTGCTGCGTTACCTGCCGGATGGTCCGCAACAAGTGAAATGGATGGACCAGGCCGAGAAGGACTGGCTGACCGGTGAGCTGAAAAAAGATTTGCAGGAATACGGCCAGACCCGCCACGGCAATCCGCTGCATGCCCTCAAGGACAAGCGTGTCTTGCTGCTGGCGCTGTTCTATCTGCCGGTGACCTTGAGCATCTACGGCTTGGGCCTGTGGCTGCCGACGCTGATCAAGCAGTTCGGTGGCAGTGACCTGGTGACTGGCTTTGTGTCGTCGGTGCCGTACATCTTCGGCATCGTTGGCCTGCTGATCATTCCCCGCAGTTCCGACCGCTTGAACGACCGCTACGGTCACCTCGCCGTGTTGTACGTGCTGGGCGCCATCGGCCTGTTCCTCAGCGCCTGGTTGTCGGTGCCGGTGTTGCAACTGGCGGCGCTGTGCCTGGTGGCCTTCGCGCTGTTTTCCTGCACGGCGGTGTTCTGGACTTTGCCAGGGCGTTTCTTTGCCGGCGCCAGTGCGGCGGCGGGTATTGCGTTGATCAACTCGGTGGGCAACCTGGGCGGTTACATTGGTCCGTTCGTGATCGGTGCGCTGAAGGAGTACACCGGTAACCTGGCCTCGGGGCTGTATTTCCTGTCCGGTGTGATGGTGTTCGGCCTGGTGTTGACCGGCGTGGTCTATCGGTTGCTGGAACGCAAGCATGTGCTGCCGGCGGATCAGTTCGCCGCCAGCGCCCGCGGGGCGACGCGTACCTAGATCACTGCACTTAACTGTGGGAGCGAGCTTGCTCGCGATAGCAGTCTCACATTCACCGATGATGTCGACTGTCAGACCGCCATCGCGAGCAAGCTCGCTCCCACAAGGGGGCTGCACCGAATTCAAGTTTTGCTTACAAGGAGAAAAGTTATGCGTTTAGTTCAGTTCGAATTGAGTAACGGCGAACGCCGCGTCGGTGTGGTCGACGGCGATCAGGTGCGCGAAGTGCAGGGCGCCGGTAGCGTGCGCGAGCTGGCGCTGGCGGCCATCGAGGCGGGTGTGAAGCTTGAGCAGCAGGTCGACAGCCTGGGCCTGGGGACGGGTCATGACTACGCCCGGTTGCTCGGTGAGCTGCGCATCCTGCCACCGCTGGACCACCCGGACCCGGCGCACCTGTTGGTCAGCGGTACCGGCCTGACCCACCTGGGCAGCGCGTCGGCCCGGGACAAGATGCACCAGCAGGCCGGCGACGAAGCGACCATGACCGACACCATGCGCATCTTCAAATGGGGGGTGGAAGGTGGTAAACCCCAGGCCGGACAGGCCGGGGTGCAACCGGAATGGTTCTACAAGGGCGACGGCAGCATCGTCGTTCGTCCGGGCCATCCGTTCCCGCTGCCACCCTTTGCCGAAGACGCCGGCGAAGAGCCGGAAATCAGCGGCCTGTATGTCATCGGCCATGACGGCAAGCCCTATCGCCTGGGCTTCGCGGTGGGCAACGAGTTTTCCGACCACGTCATGGAGCGCAAGAATTACCTGTACCTGGCCCACTCGAAATTGCGCAGTTGCAGTTTTGGCCCGGAACTTCGCGTCGGTGAACTGCCTCAACATCTGTCCGGGACCAGTCGTATCTTGCGCAATGGCGAAGTGCTGTGGCAGAACGAGTTCCTCAGCGGCGAGGCGAACATGTGCCACAGCCTCGAGAACCTGGAGTTCCACCACTTCAAGTACAGTCAGTTCCTGCGCCCGGGGGACGTGCACGTTCACTTCTTCGGCACCGCGACCCTGTCGTTCGCCGACGGCATCCGCACCCAGCCAGGGGATGTGTTCGAAATCAGCCAGGCTGAATTCGGCGCGCCGCTGGTCAACGGCATTGCCCCGGTAGACGCGGTGTTCAACCCGGGTACTATCGGCACACTTTAAAGGAGACTTGCGATGAACCAGATCCTTGGCCACAACTACATCGGCGGCGCACGCAGCGCGGCCGGCCAGACTCGCCTGCAAAGCGCCGACGCCAGCACCGGCGAGGCCTTGCCCCATGATTTCATCCAGGCCACGGCCGAAGAAGTCGATGCTGCCGCCAAGGCCGCGGCTGCGGCTTATCCGGCCTACCGAAGCCTGAGCGCGGTGCGCCGGGCCGAGTTCCTCGAGGCCATTGCCGATGAACTGGACGCCTTGGGCGATGAATTCGTGGCCGTGGTCTGCCGTGAAACCGCGTTGCCGGCGGCACGGATCCAGGGCGAGCGCGGTCGCACCAGCGGCCAGATGCGCCTGTTCGCCAAGGTCTTGCGCCGAGGCGATTTCTACGGCGCGCGCATCGACCGGGCATTGCCTGAGCGTACGCCGTTACCGCGTCCGGACCTGCGGCAGTACCGCATCGGCCTGGGGCCGGTGGCGGTGTTCGGTGCCAGTAACTTCCCCCTGGCATTTTCCACCGCCGGTGGCGACACGGCGTCGGCCCTGGCGGCCGGTTGCCCAGTGGTGTTCAAGGCCCACAGCGGCCACATGGCGACCGCCGAGCACGTGGCCGATGCGATCATTCGCGCGGCGGAAAAAACCGCGATGCCGGCTGGCGTGTTCAACATGATCTACGGCGGTGGTGTCGGCGAATGGCTGGTCAAGCATCCGGCGATCCAGGCTGTGGGCTTCACCGGTTCTCTCAAGGGCGGGCGTGCCCTGTGCGACATGGCGGCCGCACGGCCGCAGCCGATTCCGGTGTTCGCGGAAATGTCGAGCATCAACCCGGTGATCGTGTTGCCGCAAGCCCTGGAAACCCGCGCCGAGAGCGTCGCTCGCGACTTGACCGCCTCGGTGGTGCAGGGCTGTGGTCAGTTCTGTACCAACCCGGGCCTGGTGATCGGCATTCGTTCGCCGCAATTCACCGCCTTCACCCAGCAAGTGGCCGCGCTGATTGGTGACCAGGCGCCCCAGACCATGCTCAACGCCGGCACGCTGCAAAGCTACGGCAAGGGCCTGCAGAAATTGCTCGCTCACCCGGGTATCGAGCACCTGGCCGGGCGCGAGCAGCAGGGCAACCAGGCCCAGCCGCAGTTGTTCAAGGCCGATGCCAGCCTGCTGATCAACGGTGACGAGGCGCTGCAAGAAGAAGTGTTCGGCCCGACCACGGTGTTTGTCGAAGTCGCCGACCAGGCACAACTGACCGCCGCGCTGAACGGCCTGCACGGCCAACTGACCGCGACGATGATCGGTGAGCCGGCGGATTTCGAACGGTTCAGCGAATTGACACCGCTGCTGGAACAGAAGGTCGGCCGCATCCTGCTCAACGGTTATCCGACCGGGGTCGAGGTGTGTGATTCGATGGTGCACGGCGGGCCTTACCCGGCGACGTCCGATGCCCGGGGCACCTCGGTGGGCACATTGGCGATCGATCGCTTCCTGCGCCCGGTGTGCTTCCAGAACTATCCCGACAGCCTGCTGCCGGAACCGCTGAAGAATGCCAATCCGTTGGGGATCCTGCGGTTGGTGGATGGGGTGCCGGGGCGCGAGGCGCTCTGACGGCCGCGGTGGGGCAGTTGCATTGAGGTTTGATGGACTGCCGCCATCGCGAGCAAGCTCGCTCCCACACTGGATTTTTTGTGAACACAAGATCTGTATTCACTGAAATCCTAATGGTGGGAGCGAGCTTGCTCGCGATGGCGATCGCCCGGTCAACATCGCTTCTGAAGTGATGGCCCAAGGTCCACTCGCCCATTGGGTTATCATGGCCACTTTCCCAAAGACCGACTGATCACCATGACTGCCGTAACCGCCCCCCTGCTGCAAGCCCTCGAATCCTGCGACATGCTGATTATCGACGGGCTGCACGCATTCAATTTTGAGCTCGACGAGCAGGACCAACTGCACGTCGAGTGCATGAACGGCCGTACCCTCGAGCGCTGGCGTTTCACGCTGGCGCAAATGCAGGCCGCGACGTTCGACAAGGCTTCGAATCACTGGATCATCACCAGTGATTCCGGTGACCACCGTCTGGAATGCGTGGACGCCACCAGCGGCCACGACGATGAGGACGACGAAGATGAAAATGCGTAGTTTCTGGCCGCTGTTGATGGCCGGCAGCCTGGGCGCCATGGGCGTCCAGGCGGACACCGAAGAGCGTCATCAACTGCTGGTGGGGTCTTATACCGCCGGGCAGAGCCAAGGCATCTATCGGTTGCAGTTCGACAGCCGTACCGGCCAGATCGACGCCAACCCCTTGCAAGTGATCAAGACGGACAACCCCTCGTGGCTGACTCTCTCGCCCGACCTGACCCGGCTGTTCGTGGTCAACGAAAACGGTCCGGGCCAGAAAGACCCGGTGGGCAAGGTCAGCAGCTACGCCATCGACCCGAAGACCCATGCCATCAGCCTGATCAACCAGGTGCAATCCCTGGGCAACGAGCCGACGCATTCCAGCCTCAGCGGCGATGGCCGGCATCTGCTGGTCAGCAACTATTCAGTGCTGGAAGACCCGGGCGGCACCTTGGCGGTGTTGCCGGTGGGCGCCGACGGCAAGCTGTCGCCGGTGGTGCAGTTGAGCAGCCATCAACCGAGCCGGGTCAACCCCGAGCGGCAGATGTCGGCCCATGTGCATTCGGCGGTGTCGTCGCCCGATGGCAAGTACGTGTTCGCCAACGACCTGGGGGCGGACAAGGTGTTCATCTACCGCTACGACCCCAAGGCCAATCCCGAGCTGCCGCTGATCGCCGCCGACCCGGCCTTCGTGCAGTTGCCACCTGGCAGCGGACCGCGTCACCTGCTGTTCAGCGCTGACGGCAAGCACGCCTGGCTGACCATGGAAATGAGCGCGCAAGTGGCGGTGTTCGATTACCAGGACGGCCGCCTGACCCAGCGTCAACTGGTCGACCTGGCCGCCGGCAAACCCCAGCCGGGCAGGGCGGCGGCTGCGCTGCATGCTTCCAGGGACGGCAAGTTCCTCTACGTCAGTAACCGTGGCACCACCAACGAAGTGCTGGTGTTCGCCATTGACCCGGCTGCGGGCACGCTCAAAGAGCTGCAGCGGCGCTCGGTCGAAGGCGATCATCCACGGGAGTTCAGCCTCGACCCGAGCGGGAAATTCCTGCTGATTGCCAATCAGAAGAGCAACCAGATCGTGGTGGTCGAGCGCGATCCGAAGAGCGGTCTGCTGGGTAAAACCGTGCAGAAAATGCCGATGGATGCACCGAGCGACTTGAAGTTCATGCTGCGTCAATAGACCGCAGGCCTTGGTTTTCAAGGCCTGCGCCGTTGTATCAACGAGACTGATATTCGCTAGTATTGCAAAGCATTTCAAAGCGAGACGCCTCGGCGCGTAAGTTTGCTCCACGGCCCAACCGGGCAAGTCAGCCAACTGAATCCGAGGTCTACCGCCATGAATCTGAATCTTTTCTCCGTGATCGCCGCTTCCGCCATCTCTGCCACCGTAGCGCTGCCCGCCAGTGCCAGTGTCGAGATCAGCGACAAGAAAAACCGTACCCAGAGCTACACCGAGAAATACCTGCAACAAAGCGCTAACTTCTATGCGGCGCTGGACCACAAGACCCAACACTGAAATCTCGCGCAACGCCTGAAGCCTGCGATCTTTTCATCTTCACTGAACATTCAGGTGAAAGAGAAAAGATCGCAGGCTTCGCCGTTTCTGGAAAAATCCCGCTGTAATATCACTTGGCCATGTGTTTAAATTTGACGCTGACAAATTGACTCCTTCGCAGATAAGGATCGACACCATGGCGATGCGTCTGGCAGTGATGCTGCTGTTTCTCTACTCCACGCCGATTGTCTCGGCGGCCCAACCGGATGCCGGTGAGTTGGAAGTGGCACGTGAGCGCTTATTGAGTCTGCTGAGCGATTGATCGGACCAGGCCGGTTATTGATATTTTGTGGGAGCAAGGCTTGCCCGCGATGAAGGCGATGCGGTCCTTCAGAAATCGAGTCGCCTGTATCGCGGGCAAGCCTTGCTCCCACAGAAATCCCCTCGCCACAAGGGTTTTGTGCAGGGCGTTATTTGGCCATGATCGCCACGAACAGCTCGGACTCCAGGAACCTCTGCAACCAATCCTGTAGCCGGGGATAGGGCGCCTGGGCAAACCAGTCGCGGTCGACGTGGGCGAATTGCCGTATGAAGGGCATCACTGCCACGTCCGCCAGGCTCTGGTGCTCCGCTGCCAGAAACGGCCGGGTTGCAAGCAGTGCCTCCAGGCGACGCAGAAAGTCTTCGCCCTGGCTGCGGTAATGCTCCTTCGGGTACTCGGGGTAGCGCTCGGGGTACTTGTAGCGATTCAAGTGCAGCTTGAACACCTGGTCGTTTTCCTCGATCAACGCCGCCGTCAACGCCTGGCCGTCGGCGTTGTCCCGTAGCCGCCAGTCTTGCGGGTCGTGCTGGGCCAAGGCCCAGCTCATGATCTCCAGGCTTTCATCGATCACCCGGCCATCGACCTGCAGCACCGGCACCGTGCCTTTGCTGGAGAGGGCGAGCATCTCGGCGGGCTTGGCCTTCAGGCTGACTTCGACAATCGTCACCTCGACCGCGCTGTAGCGCAAGGCCATGCGCGTCCGCATCGCGTAGGGGCAGCGGCGGAAGGAATAGAGCGTGGCGCGGCTCATTTCACTTCCACCGTGCTCAACCCGTTGCCCTGACGACGGACCTGGATCTGCACCGGGATCCGCTCGTGCATTTCCTGCACGTGGGAAATCACCGCGACCTTGCGGCCTTGGGCCTGCAAGCCGTCGAGGGCGTCCATCGCCAGTTGCAGCGATTCGGGGTCGAGGCTGCCGAAGCCTTCGTCGATGAACAGCGATTCGATCCTCAATGTGCTCGACGCCATCGAGGCCAGGCCCAGGGCCAGGGCGAGGGAGACCAGGAAGGTTTCGCCGCCGGACAACGAATGCACCGAGCGCAGTTCATCCCCCATTTCCGTGTCCATCACCAGCAGACCGAGCATGCTGCCGCCACGCTTGAGCCGGTAGCGGCGCACCAGTTGTCGCAGTTGGGCATTGGCGTGATGCACCAGCAAGTCGAGGTTGTAGGCCTGGGCCAGTTTGCGGAAGCGGTCGCCGGTAGCCGAGCCGATCAGCGCATCGAGGCGTGCCCAGCGCTGGTATTCGGCGTAGGCCTGTTCGATCTGCTGGGCCAGGGCTTGGTTGGCGTTCTGTCGGCGCTGGTCCTCGGCCTGTTCGGCACGCAGTTCGGCGCAACGCTGTTCGCTGACGGCGAATTGAGTTTGCAGTTCGGCGAGGGCTTCGGCGAGTTGTTCGGGCGCCAGGTTGCCGTTGTGCTGGGCCTGGTGGTTGTGCAGGCGCTGCTCGCGTTCGGTGAGCAATACGCTGGCCTGTTCGATGGCTTTTTCGCTGTTGAGCAAGCGCTGGCGCAACTGGCCGACGTGTTGCTCGTCCAGGCCGAGCAGGGCTTCAAGGGCGGCATCGTCCAGTTCAGGATGGCCGGTGCGCCACTGCGCGATACCCGTGGTCAACGCCTGAAGTTCGTGGTCCAGGGATTGCGCCTGCTCCTGGCGGGCCTTGAGTTCGGCGGCCAGTTGCACAAGGCTGTTGCGCACTTGCTGCAACTGCTGATTGGCCGTCGCCTCGGCCTCCCGGGTCTGTTCCAGGCGCTGGTCGAGTTGTTGTTGCCATTGTTCGGCGCTGAGGTGTTCGCCGAGCAGTTGCGCGAGTTTCTCCTGGCAGGCCTGCTGTTGCTCGCTCAGGGCGCTGAATTGCAGGCGGGCCGCTTCCAGTTGCTGGACGCGGGTCTGCTGGCGGTCCTGCTCTTTCTCCAGGGTCTGCTGGCGCTGGCGTTGTTCGTCCAGTTCGTCGCGCTGCTGTTCCAGTTGCTCCAGGCGTTGGGCAATCTGCTGGTCGAGCTGCAGGAAGGTCGCGGCGGGTTCGCTGCGCAAGGCCTGCAAGGTGTCCGCCGGTAGCAGGGTGCTGAAGTGGTTCAGTTCCTCGTCCAGGCGCTGGCGGTCGCGGGCCAGTGCTTGCTGCTGGTTGCCCAGGTGGTGTGACGCCTGCTGGCTGGCCGTTTCGGCCTCGCGCAGGCGCTGGCCCATGCGTGCGGCGTCCTGTTGCAGGGTCAGCAGGGCGGCTTGGCGTTGTTCGTCCTGGCCGATGCGCAGGTGCAATTGGCTGTTCTGTTGGGCCAGCCAGGCGTCGCGCTTGCTCGCATCCTGGGCCAGCAGTTGCGCCGACAACGGGTGGGCTTCCAGGCTGGGCGCCAGGCTCTGTTGCTGGCTGGCGAGCTGTTCCTGTTGTTGTTTGAGTTCCTTGAGCTGGGCAATGACCCCGCTGTATTGCGCCCGCAGGTCGATGACTTTCTCATTGAGCTGTTCGACGGCTTTGCGGGCGTTGGCCTCTTCGGCTTCATCGAAGCGTCCGAGGTTTTCCAACAGGGCTTCGGGCTGATGATAAGGGTGCTCGACGCTGCCACACACCGGGCAGGGCTGCTCGTCCTGCAACTGTGCGCGCAGTTGTTCGACGCTTTCACTGCGGGCCAGGCGCTGGCGTTCCAGCAGTTCGCGGGTCACGGTCAGGGTCTGTTCGGCGATGGTCAGCTCGGCCTTGGCTTCGCCGCCCTCACGCACCAGGCGGTCACGTTCCTGCAACGCCTGTTGTTGGCGTTGCTCGAGCTCGGCACCCCGTTTGTCCAGTTCTTGCTGACTGGCCCACAGCCGGGTCAGGTCTTCGAAGGCGCGCAGTTGCTTGCGGTTGTCTTGCAGCAGGGTGCCGAGCAATTGGATCTGTTCGGCCACGGCCTCCGGCTCGGCGCCGGCTTCCTTGTACAGCACCTCAAGGTCTTGTCGGCGGCTGGCCAGTTCCTCGGCGGCACGGGCGGCGCCTTGCTCCAGCATGGAGAGTTCGGCCAGGCCCTGGTTCAGGCGATTGCCGATCAGCATCAGTTGTTGGAGGCGGTCGCGATAGGCGTTCCAGGCGTCGCTCAGCGGTGCCAGGTGCGTACTTTGTTCAAGCTCGCCGGCGATTCGCTGCAAGCGCTCGGCCACCTGTTTCTGCTGTTCGAGCAAGGTGTCGATGGCGCGCTGGCCTTCGGTGCACGCTTGTTGCGCCTGGTCCTGGTGCCCGGCGGCCTGGCTGGCGTCCCTGACGAGACGGGCGAGGGTGCTTTGCTCCTCGAAAGCCTGGCGTAATAACGGCGCACTGTCGCTGCTTTGTTGCCGGGCCGCGACCAATGCCAGTTGCGTGACGCCCAGGCCTTTTTCGAGTTCGGCTTGCTGCTGGTGCAGGTCGATTTGCTGCTGGGTGAGCTGCTGGATCTGCGCGGCCAAGGGCTCGAGCTGTCGGCTCAGTTCCGCCTGGCGGATGAACTGATGGCGTTGGGGCGCCAACTGTTCCAGGCGGGTCAGTTTCAGGCGTTCGTCGGCCAGGGCGTGCCAATCGGCCTGGGCCTGTTGCAACTGTTCGGCGGCGCTGGCGTGTTCATCCTGCAATTGGCGCAGGTCGCGCAGCCAGGTGTGTTGCTGCTCCAGTTGCTTGAGTTGCGCCTGTTGGGCCTTGAGTTGTTGCTGGGCGTCGTTGAAGCGCTGGTCGAGCTCGGCCCGGGCTTCGGGGGCCAGCGGGGTGACACCGGTGGCCTGGTCCTGCAGCTGTTTGTGGTTTTCCTTGGCTTGCTTGGCCTTGTCGAAGGCGCGACGACCGAGGCGGGTATACAGGGCGGTGTCGGTGAGTTTTTCCAGCAGTTCGCTGCGGTCGTTGTCATCGGCCTTGAGGAACGCGCTGAACTCGCTCTGGGCCAGCAACACGGCGCGGGTGAACTGCTCGAAGTTCAGGCCAAGGGCGGCTTCGAGCTGGGTCTTGTATTCGCCTTTCTGGCTCGCCAGCAGTTGATCGTTGTCCAGGTCCCGCAGGCTCTGGCGGCTGGCTTGTAATTTGCCGCCGGCCTTTTCCCGGGCGCGATTGGCTTCCCAGCGGGCCCGGTAGCGGCGCCCGTCGAGGCCGCGAAAATCCACTTCGGCAAAACCATCGCCGGTGCCACGGCGCAACAGTGTGCGCGGATCGCCCGTGGCAATCTCGCCATCGACGTCCGGCACCTTGGCATCGCGACCGGTGTTGTTGAGGCGCGGCACAGCGCCGAACAGCGCCAGGCACAAGGCGTCGAGCAGCGTACTCTTGCCGGCCCCGGTGGGACCGGTAATGGCGAACAGGCCGGCGCTGGCCAAGGGTTCGGCGGTGAAATCGATTTCAAACGGCCCGGCCAGGGACGCCAGGTTCTTCAGGCGGATCGCGAGGATCTTCATGGTTGCTCGCTCTCCATCTGCACGTCTTGCAACAGCACGGCAAAGTCCTTGAGGGTCTGTTCATCCACTTCGTTGCCATAGGTGTCCTGCCAGGCGCGGCTGAACAGTTCCTGCGGGCTGAGTTGATCCAGTTCCACCAGCGCGTTGCCGTCATCGGCACTGCCGGTGCCACCGTTGCCGGCGTACTCGGCGGCGATCCGCACCAAGCGCACGGCCTTGCCTTGCAGTGCGGTTTCAACCTGGTGGCGCAGGTCCGGCTGCGGTTCGTCGAGGCGCACCCGCACTTCCAGCCAGGGTTGGCGTTGGACGTCGGCCAACAGGTCGATGTCGGGCAGCTCCTTGAGTTGCCCAAGGATATCGGCCAGGGGGGCCGGGCCCAGGCGTTGCAGGTTGACAGCCCGGGGAATCAGGCGCGGTTCGACCTTGACCAGGGTTTCGCCGTCCAGGGTGATGTCGAGAATCTGATGCTGGTAGCCAATTTCCGAGAATGACAGCGGGATCGGCGAGCCGCTGTAGCGGATGCGCTCTTCGCCGTTGACCTTCTGCGGTTTGTGCAAGTGGCCGAGGGCGACGTAGCTGATGCTCGGGCCGAACAGGCTGGCGGGCAGGGCCTCGGCGTTGCCGATGATCAGGCTGCGCTCGGAGTCCTCGGACACCGAACCGCCGGCCATGTGCGCATGACTGATGGCAATCAGCGCCTGGCCTTTCTTGCGCTTGCTGTTGGCCGCGGCGATCAGCCACTCATGCACCTGGCCGATACCCCGCAGGTAGTCGTCGCCCAGTTGCGCGCCGGTGACTTCGGCGGGACGCAGGAACGGCAGGGCCAGGCACCACGCCTTGACCTTGCCCTTGGCATCGGGCAATGGCAACAACAGGCGCTCGACGTCCAGTTGGCCGTCGTCCAGCCACAACACCCGGCCCAGGGCGTGGGTGCGCAAGCGTCGCATCAGCGGCGCAGGCAGTTCGATTCGCGAGCCGGAGTCGTGGTTGCCGGCGATCATCACGATGGTCAGGTTGGCGTTTTGCTCATGGGCGCTGACGATGAAGTCGTAGAGCCGCTCCTGGGCTTTGACCGGCGGGTTGACGGTGTCGAAGATGTCACCGGCGATCAGCAGTACGTCGGGTTTTTCGTGGGTCAGCTGACGCAGCAGCCAGTCGAGGAAGCAGGCGTGTTCGAAATCGCGTTCCTGACCGTGCAGGTTTTGCCCCAGGTGCCAGTCGGAGGTGTGAAACAGACGCAAGGCAAACTCCAGAAAACAGATGATGGCCGCGGGGAAGAGAAGGGCGGCTAAAAGAAGGAGAGTTTACTGGGAAACGGGGGGGAGGACTTGTTCAACTTCATGGGATCTATTTGAACACGCCCCTGTGGCGAGGGAGCTTGCTCCCGCTGGGCTGCGCAGCGGCCCCTTTTTGCGATTGCTGCGCAATCGAGCGGGAGCAAGCTCCCTCGCCACCAAAGACCTCTCCCGTCCATCCATCAAGCGCGTCCCACTACCCAGCCTCCCGCCAACCCGGCAAAATGCCGGGCATGAAGACACTCCCCACCCTGCCCGCCTGTTGCTCGCCTCTGGATGAACACTGGCTATTGCCCGACGCCCTGCCCGGTACGGTGCTGCTGAGCACCTGCTTCGACCCGTTGCTGTTGGCTGGCACCGACTTTCCCGACAGCGCCATCGAACCACCGGCGAGCATCCAGCGCTCGGTGGCCAAGCGTCAGGCAGAATTCCTGGCCGGGCGAATCTGCGCCCGGGCGGCGTTGCAGCGGCTCGATGGCCTGGCCTGCGTGCCGGCCATCGGCGAAGACCGCGCCCCGGTGTGGCCAGCTCATATCAGCGGCTCGATCACCCACAGCACGGGCCGGGCAGCGGCCATCGTCGCGAAAAAAGACCACTGGCAAGGCTTGGGCATGGACGTGGAAAACCTGCTCGACCCCGAGCGCGCCGAGCGCCTGGCCGGTGAAATCCTCACCTCGCCAGAGTTGCAGCGCATGACCCGGCTCACGCGCGATGACCAGGCCTTGCTGGTGACCCTGACCTTTTCCGTGAAGGAAAGCTTGTTCAAGGCGCTGTATCCCATCGTCAGGCAGCGTTTTTATTTCGAGCATGCCGAGGTGCTGGACTGGACACACGACGGACAGGTGCGGCTGCGCTTGCTGACGGACCTGTCGACCGAATGGCGCCATGGCAGTGAACTGCAGGCGCAGTTTGGGGTGAGGGATGGGCAGTTGTTGAGCCTGGTGGGGATCAGGGCCTGAGGTTTTTGGTGTCTGG